>JBGPHY010000157.1:0-10323 GCA_041484625.1 Terriglobia bacterium
GAGATTACCCACACCACAGCGTACACCAGGGATCCCTGGATTCTGCGTGCCGCTTCGGACCCGGGTTCGCGGAGGGGTCTTCTCATTTCGAATTGGCCGGGCTATGGCTTAGGATCGAAAGGTTGGGAGTCGGGACTGGAAGGCTCCTGGAACAAGGCGGGATCCAGGTTCGTGTTGAAGATGACGTTTTTGATAACCAGTCGAGAGCTTTTGGCAGACTGCCTGGAAAGAACCTCCAGCGGAATCTTGAGTCCCTCTTTCTCGCCATATTTCAAGTACCGTTCCTCGCCTTTGACCACTCCCTTGCCTCCGGCTGACTCCCTTTCGATCTCGTACTCGTATTTCGCAATGAGAGAACTGGAAGCATCAAAACTCAAGCGCCCCCGGACGTATTCGCCTCCGAGATATCCCGACACTTCAACCAGATCGAGGGTCCGTCCCTCGTCTTGAGCTTGCCCACTGTAACGCCGTTTGGGAAAGGATAAGAGTAGCAGGTCCGGTCGGAGCTGGACGACCATGCTGATTCGCACCGGGTCGATCTCTTTTTTCGAAAGAGAGAGTGTAGAATCCCCCACTCTGACCCAACCCCGGTTCCCATTAAGGACTGTGACCGCCTCCAGATTCTCTCCACGCGCTTCCGAGCGAAAGAGGGAATCTGATTCGAAACAGGCCCTCATCGAGATCGGCTTCGATTCCGGCTTTCCCGCGGTCCCGACTGTGTATTCGTAGCAACCATCCTGGAGAGATAGGACCTTGTTCTCGCCTCCGTAGGCTACAACCGATTTGCGAAACAGGTCTTCAGCTTTCTCGACTGCGGGAATGGCCGAATTGGATTGAGCAGCCAGAAATACGCCACCACAACCCAAGCAGGACACCAGCCATGACAGCCAGCTTAAGAGCTCACTTTTTCTCGAGAAAAGATGGAGCAACAGTAGACTACGACTTGGGGGCATAATACCCCTTCTTGGCCCGAACTTTCAGGTCCTTCTGACTGGGAATCGAGATTTTGAGAGTCCTATAGCCCCCATCCCGTGCTGGATTTGAGGATCGGTAGGCCATGCTGTACTGGCTACGCAGTTCTTCCTGGATGGCATCAAAGGCTTTCTTGAAATCCTGGGGCTTGGAAGGGAAGAAAGCTCTTCCTCCCGTGACTTCCGAGTATTTCTTCAGAGCACCGTCATCGCCTTCATACCCACGCCCATACCCAACCCCAGGCCCGAAGGTGAACCCCCCACGGGGGCGATTTGAAATTGCAAAGATAATTACATCGGCCCGCTGGGCAGACTCAATGGCTTCCTTCATTTTCAGCTTGCTGGTTGTGTCCGCCCCATCGCTAATCAGGATAATGGACTTTCTACCGGTCTCCTGTTTGAGCTTATCGTCACAAGCCAGGAAGACGGCATCATGGACCGAAGTGCCGGCGCCAATTGTTATTGATTGTATCGCTCTGTCCAGGCGCCGGAGATCGGAGGTGAGGTCCTGCAGCAGGGTGACTCCACGATCAAAATTCATCAGCAGGGCAAGATCTTCCTTTCGTAAGACCGAGCGGAGAAAATCCATGGCCGTCTGTTTTTCCAGGCCGAGGACAGATTCCACGCTTGGGCTACTATCAATGAGGATGGCCAGGGTCAGAGGCAATGTCACTTCTTTTGAAAAGTAAGAGACATCCTGCTTCTTCCCGTCTTCTTCCACAACAAAGTCCTGCTTGTTGAGGTTCGTGATCAGTCTTCCGTTGTTATCCGTTACAGTAAATAGCACGTTGACCAGGTCGACGGTCACTCGCAGCGTAGTTTGATCATCCTCCCGGTTATTCGCCTGCAATCCGAACAGGAGAGGCACTGCTTGAGGCCCGAGGAGCAGGAAGGACGTCAGAAGAAATCCCCAGAGGGACCAAAAGCCAGGAAAGATGCTGCGGCCCCCTGGGCCTTTTGGCACGGATTGAGCAGGACTCGAGCCATTGTCTTCTTTAAGCCAAAAGTATCTTGTCATGCGGTTCAAATTATAGGTAAATTGTCCAGGTTCCGCAAATCTGATACGACCAGGGATGCAGTCAAGAGCAAAGCTCATCCCCTTGTGAGGCTTTTGCCAGCCCTGATGATTACATTGCCCTTCTTTGAATTAGAGTCTCTTTTTAGACTTGGGGTTTCCCAGCTGATAGATTTACCTTAGTTTCCAGTCCTCAGGAGGACTTTTCCGACTGTTCGAAGGCTGTGGACCTACTCTAGTTGGAAGAGGTGCTTTGCCCTTTGCAAATCGACCTCTGTGTACTAGAATGCGATGGGGAATCCGTCCAGGCTAATCCACCGTCAAGACCACAGGCAGCCCGACGAATCACGGGAGAAGAGCAGAAGCCGCAGACGGTGAAGCCGAGAAAGACCAAGAGCATACCAAAGCTAAGGAGAAGCGAGTCTCACATGATATTGTGCCAGAAGTGTGGCGCCATTAACCGGATCGGCGATGAAGCCTGTCAGAAGTGCGGCAACAGGCTGATGATCATCTCGTACGCTGACCAGCAGAACAACCTGTTGCCTGCCTGGGATGAGCATTTGCTGGAGAGAATCAGCTCCCTTGAGTACAGCGCGGGTCGGGTGGACGAGCGCCTCAACGAGATTTACGAACTGGTTCAGCAGTTGGCCACAGAGAGTTTCTATGACCATACGATGGTGGAGTCCATCGCCGATGCCCTCAAACGGCTGCGGATCATCGGGAAGCGGGAACTCGAAGAGGCCTGGCAAAGGAAGATTGCCCAACGCCTTCTGGAGACCGAAGAACGAGAGCGCTTTGAAGCCAGGAAAAAGGGATTTCTCAACGCCTTCCGGGGGAATGACCGGAAGTTATTCGTGCGGCTGATAGAGGAATGCAGTCAGCACTTTGTGCAGAAGAACTACCAACGGGCATTGCGGGCTCTGGAGAAGGCCTTTTCAGTGGATCCTCAGAATTGCGAGGTCGGGATCTTCCTGAGCAAGATCTATTATGAATTTGAGAATTTTGCGAACGCCGGAAAGTTCCTTAGACGAGTCCTGAGATTGGATCCGCGTCATTTCGAGGCCAACCTGCTTACAGGTTTGCTTGCCAAGCAGAGGGGTGACTATTCGCGGGCCAGGAAGTTTCTCTCTAATGCCGCCGACATCTGTCAGACCTCCCCTGCTGCCCACCTCGTGTTGGGGGCTGTTCTCTTCTCTCTGGGGGAAGACCGTCAGGCCTTGACTCACCTCTCGCGTGCCCTGAACCTCAAGCCGTCTCCACAGATGTACCTGTTGGTAGGGTCCATTTATTCTCGCCAGGGCCGATTAAATTCAGCGATCAAGCACATAAAAAAGGCTATTGAAATGGACCCCCGCAGTGACGAGGCGTTCTTCCAGTTGGGTCTGGCTTTCTGGGGAAACAACTGGCGCAAGAAGGCACGTGAGTGCTTCCAGAAGGCCATTCATCTTAATCCCAAGGAATTCCGCTATAAGAGCACCTTGAGCCTTTTTCTGAAGAATACAAGAAAAGCGGGGACTGTGCCGGAGTCCAGGTTTAATGAAGACTTAAGTGATCGGAGTATCGAGTTCCTGGTGAAGCACGAACTTCGACTCATCTTCCTCCGCCATCAGGGGGATCCCAGCTACCTGGATAAAGGCTTGGAGGCAAAGTAGACCTGCTCTATTGGAGCGTTGAGGTTGTGGGTTAATCGCTGCTCGGGCACTTAATCTCTATTTTTCTTTGGGGGGAATATGGCTGACGAGAAGACTGAGCGAGGAAGGGCAATCGATCTGGCTCTGGCTCAGATCGAAAAGCAGTTTGGCAAAGGCTCTATTATGCGGTTAGGCAGCCAGGCTGTCTCCGGCACAGGTATTATTCCGACTGGTTCCCTGGCGTTTGACGCAGCCCTGGGAGTCGGTGGCATGCCGCGTGGGAGAGTCGTTGAGATTTTTGGGCCGGAGTCCAGCGGCAAGACCACGTTGGCGCTCCATGTCATCGCTGAGGCCCAAAAAACCGGCGGGATGGCGGCTTTTGTGGACGCCGAGCATGCCCTGGATGCCCCATATGCACGGAAACTCGGTGTGGATATCGACAACCTGCTGGTCTCTCAACCCGACAGTGGGGAGCAGGCTCTGGAAATTGCTGAAATGCTGGTACGAAGCGGGGCTCTGGACGTTTGTGTGATCGACTCCGTAGCGGCCCTTGTTCCCAGGGCGGAACTGGAAGGAGAAATGGGCGACGCTCATATGGGCCTGCAGGCGCGTCTGATGTCTCAGGCCTTACGCAAACTCACCGGAATCGTCTCCAAATCCAATACCTGCATGATCTTCATTAACCAAATCCGCGAGAAGATCGGGGTCATGTTCGGAAACCCCGAAACTACCACCGGAGGGCGAGCCCTGAAGTTCTATGCTTCAGTGCGAGTGGATGTGAGGCGGGTTGCGTCCATCAAGGATGGGGACGAAATGACCGGCAGTCGGACCAAAGTTAAGATAGTAAAGAACAAAGTAGCCCCACCCTTCCGTGAAGCTGAGTTTGACATCATGTACGGTGAAGGGATATCCCGGGAAGGGGACCTGATCGATCTCGGCGTGGAACGCGGCATCGTCGAAAAAACCGGAGCTTGGTTTGCTTTCCGGGGAGAACGGCTGGGGCAGGGACGGGAAAACGTTAAACAGTTTCTGAAAGAGAACCGGGATATCGGCATCCAGATTGAAGAAGAGCTGAGAAAGACTCTTGGAATTCCCGTCAACGACTCAGGTGCAAATGCGATCCCTCCACCGGATCCTGGGGCTCCCAAATCAAAGGCCAGCCGCGGATAATCCTGGGGATAAGAAAGACTCCTTCTCTCGGGATCACTCTGTTCAGGAGGCCTTCCCTGCCTCTTCATGGAGATGACTCCATACAGGGAGGGGCCCCGCTCCGCGACCGCTGACGTTCAGTGTAGTCTTTTTCCCCGGTCAGATTAATCACCTGGATGGACCGGGAACACGATATGTTCACGCCACATCCAACCGACATTTTCATCTGCCAGACGTCCTGAATTGTGGAGTCGAGGTTGAGGGAGGCATTCATGAAGGTTCCCGTTTTTCCACCGAACCTTGTCCCTGCGCCTGCACTTCGGCCCATTTGCTTGCATCCTAGTCAGGCACCGCGCCCCGGTATGGAACCGTCCCGGTAGACAGGGATCCCATGACGATTGTCCATGTGCGCTGAGACGATGAGCGCCAGCAGTAGCAGGAGTTGACGTCTGGCTAAGATAAGGTTCAGCCCGCCACATGTCGATCTAAACCACATGATTCTAACTGTGGTGGAAAGTTCAGATCAGTTTCAGGAGAAGGTTCTGATCCCCATTAAGACGAAGCGCTGGCAGTCGTTTGCCGAGATTTTCAGGGGCAACACTCCCTGGGTCCTGCTCATAGTCATCCTCAATCTGATTTTTTTCGGCGACGCGATTTTTACGGACAAGACCTTCTTTTTACGCGACGTCTCTTTCTTTGCCTATCCTTTAAAGAAACTGGTCACCGAGGCTTATTCCCGAGGAGAGTGGCCCCTCTGGAATCCTTACATTCAACTGGGACAGCCGTTGCTGGCTAACCCCAATGCAATGGCCTTCTATCCAACCCAACTTCTTTTCCATCTGTTCCCGTTTCATCTCGCCTTTGAACTGCACTTTGTGCTTCATTCCATGCTCGCTGGGATCGCCTTCCTCTTTCTGGCCCGTGAACTTGGCCTTTCAGGTTTCTCAGCGTTCATAGCCTCTGTCCTTTACAATTTTAGTGGCGTGAGCCTGTCGTTTGTGAATCTGTACCTGATTCTCCCTGCGGTTCCGTTCCTGCCCTTGTTAAGCTTCTCCCTGCTGAGACTCTTGAAGGCCCCTTCGATCCCGAAGATTGCCTGGAACAGCTTTCTGGTCGGATGTTTCTTCTTATTGCTGGAACCGCTCTGCACGTTCGGAGTCGCATTGTTCGTCGTGCCATTCTTAATTTCCAGTCTCTTCTGCATTCCTAGTTTGAGAGCCGCAAGGCGGACTGCCTTCCCCCTGCTTTTGGCAGTCTTCCTCCTGGCCTTGCTTCTGGTCAGTGTCCAGATTTTTCCGACCTTTGAGATGATACAGAAGTCTGGTCGAAGAGGCGGGATGGACCTTCAGGTCATTACGTTCTGGTCCATGCATCCGATCAATCTCTTACAAGTGATCTTCCCGAGGATATTCGGCGATTATTTCAAGCTGGCCAATCCCACATCCTGGGGGAGCCGATTCTTCGTTAATCGCGAACCCTACCTCTTGTCCTGTTACATTGGGTTGTTTCCTCTGCTTCTGGCCGTTGCAGGCATCTTCTTCAGGCCTCAACGCTGGCTGCGTACTCTTCTCGTCGTTGTTGCGGGAGTCGGTTTATTGCTCGCTCTTGGCAAGTTCTCCCCTGTTTACGAATGGCTCTTTCGGCATTGTCCTTTGTTCCGGTATGGTCGTTACCCTGTGAAGTACCTTCTAGTGGTCAACTTTTGCATAGCGATGCTAGCGGGATTGGGGTTAGACGATGTCATCAGGCTTCGGAATTCTGAGAGGATGGCACACAAGAAGCGCTGGAGGTGGCTGGCTCTCGGACTTGTGTCAGCTTGTTTTCTCGGGTTGCTCTTTTCAGCACTCTCCTTTGAGGGTCTCTGGCCAAGACTCCGAGGTGTTGTACTCAATGGGACTCAGGTCATTGTGACGCATGGGGGGCAAACTCTGATAATTGGGGAACAGCTCATTCAGAGTGCCCTCCGTCAGGCGCAAGTGCATTTGGTAATTCTGATTGTCTTCCTGGGCTTGATTGCCTTCCGCAAGATCCGGAGTTTTATCATTCAATCCATGGTTGCTATCTTTTTGTTTGTTGACCTATTTACAAGCAATTTCTGGATTAATCCTCTCACCTTGGAGGACTTTTATGAGACTCCGCCGGTGGCTAAGCACATCCTCGATCAGATGAAAGAGAAGGGTCCAGAGAGGGTCTACAGATTTCAGGATGAAGAAATAGAGAAGCTGCCCAGTGTCCTGGGTGCCACCGATTCGGTAATGTGGGTTTCACTTTACCGGAAGCTGACCCTTTACCAATTCCTTTCTGCCAAAGACCACATTCATTTTGCTGTATTTGGCGCAATTGATCGGATGGAGACCCTGCCTAGCCAGATCATTAGCAGTGAGCTTCGGAACACGACGACCTTGGCGGAGAAACTGGATTTTTTGGCGGGGCTCAATGTCGGGTATATCCTCTCCATGCATTCAATTGAAAGTCCCTTACTTTCATTGGACGGCTTGTTCCGGATTAATAGCGAACAGCCCCTTCGAGTTTACCGATTACAGAATTGCCTGCCGAGAGCCTTCGTGGTTCCTGATGCCAAGCCATCACAGGAAATGTTCCAGAGTTTTGAAAGTTACTTGGCCGTAAGGCCGGACAGAGCAGGGACACCAGAAATCGATTTAAGCCGAAGCGCTGCTCCTTCCGCCTCCGGGCAAGTAAATACCATCCAACCGTCGGTACTAATCCAGCGCTATGATTTGAACCAGATTGACATGGAGGCCAAGACAGACAAAGCTGGAGTGTTGATTTTGCTCGACAGTTACTTCCCAGGCTGGCATGCCTTTGTGGATGGGAAAGAGACCCCGGTGAAGAGTATCAACTTCGTTTTCCGAGGCGTGAGTATGCCCTCTGGCCGCCATCACATCACATTCCGCTATTTGCCCGACAGCTTCAAATATGGATTGTGGATCTCTTCGGGTGGAGCCCTCATTTGGATGGTGTTGTTACTGACAGGGGTCGTGGGCACATTGCGAAGGAGATTTAGGCAGCCGGTTCGATCTTGATTCAGCCAGTGAACACAGGAACTCAACCGATTATTCGTGTCCCCTTAAGTCTTACAAGGTGAATTAGCAATAGACTTTCATGAAAATGCGCTTCTAACGTGGGAGGCTGCCTCCGGCAGGCGATCTCCGGTATAGAACAATCGCCGGGACGGAGCCCAGCTCCCGCATTGTCTAAGAAACATTTTCATCGGCGGTGGTGTGCCGTACCAGCGCATGAACGCCACCATAAGGCTTGTGATGCATCTCGCCCCCTTGATGCATCTAAACAGTAGTGTGAAGGCTTTTGAAGAAGGCCCGATGTCGCTTCGTAGACACTCTTTCCTTTTGTCACTCCTCCTCTTCTTGGCAGGCCTGTTTGTCGTCAGCCAGTCGGCGGCCTTGAGCTCAAGAAGAACTTCACCCTCTTGGCAGTCCTTCTTGAAGAGGGTTGGATCCCACTTTTGTGGATTTTGGCTGCTGCTGGCTGGGGATGGGTTGGAGAGAAGTTGTTTCTTGGCGGGAGAGGTGGACAGATCAGCATTCAAATCCTGTTTGGTGTTGGCCTCCAGCTCCTGCTCGACTGGGTTCTCAGTTGGACTCTGGGGCTAAGCCGTGGGTTTGCCTGGGGATTGAATGCCGTGGGATGGGCGCTACTGGCCATCCAAGTGGGTGTCGAAAGGCGGCGGTTCAGAGGAGGATGGATTCGAGGCATCGAAAACCGAGGTTTATTGTTTTCCGTGCTTCCAGCGAGCCTCTTGTTGGGAGCTTGCACGATACCTCCGGGCATCCTCTGGCCAAGTGAGTATGGTGGTTATGACGTTTTGGAATATCATCTCCAACTGCCCCGAGAATGGATGAACGCCGGCAAGATGGTGGGATTCCAGCACAATGTTTTCTCGTTTCTGCCAAATCTTGTGGAAGCAGAATTCCTTCATTTGGCAATTTGTAGAGGTTCAGCAATCGAGTCGGGCTATGCGGCTCAGTTATTCAGTTCAGCAATGGCGGTACTGGCGGCCTGGCTGGCAGGTCAGAGCGCTGTGTCGCAGGCAGTGTTAGTGTCGTCGGCAGAGGGAGTGGAAGGCTCGGGACCATTTTTCGCTGCTAGCGCCGTCTACCTGGCTGTGCCATGGACTCTCGTCACGGGATCCATGGCTTACAACGAGCAAACGATGATGGCCCTGGGGGCCGGGGCCTTATATCTTTCCTTAAGGAGAAAGTTTGAGTTTTCTTCTCTGAGTCTTGAATTCCGCCAAGGGGCGGCGATTGGTCTTTTTTGTTCCCTCTCGATCCTGGCAAAGCTAAGCAGCGCGTTTCTGATTGCCGCTCCGATCTGTCTAGTATGGCTCTTCATTGACTGGCCTGGAATGAGAAGGCTTGGAGTCAGACTCTCCGGAATCAGTAGTAGTTGCTTGCCGGTGTTGGGATTCTGGATGATCCGCAATTACATCTGGACCGGTAATCCCTTTTTTCCTATGTTTACCCAGTGGTTTGGGGCGGGCCATTGGACAACCGACCAGGCTGCCCGCTGGGTACACGCGATCTCCTCGGATCTACCCTTGGGAAAACGACTATCCATCGTGTTTTCCCAGACCCAAGGTATTTTCCACCCACAGTTCGGGTGGGTACTGCTACCAGCTTTGGTTCTTTCAATTTGGCCTATACTGAAGCGTCAAATTCATCAAGAGGCACTCGCGAGACTTATTGCCATTCTCTTTTTGCAGATTCTCTTCTGGCTTGGATTCACTCACCTTATGAGTCGTTTCCTCCTCCCTGCCCTGCTCCCAGTGTGCGTGCTGGTTGGGCTTGCTTTGGCCACCTCGAACCGAAGGAAAGCAACGGGGGCTGCATTGATCCTTCTGACTGCGCTGACTTTCCAATGCTTTCGTCTCTTTTGGAGCGTCCGCGACGGGAAGGCAGGATTGCTGATTGATGGAGTCTCTTCGATGGAACATGGATTCGAACCGAACAAGACATTGAACCAACTGCCGTCAGGGTGCAAGATCTATGCGGAAGGGTTTGCGACCCCGTTTTACGCGAAGGCGGCAGTAACTTACCATACGGCTTGGGACACCAGCTTATTGGGTGAAGCCATGGCGCAAGGTGGAGAGCAAGGTGCTCGAGATTGGCTTCGCAGACAAGGCTACACGCACCTGCTGATAGACTGGTACATGTTGGGTTTATACTACAGGCCTGGGGGATACGGGTATGATCCCCGCATCACAGTGAGTAGTCTAACCAAATTGATTCAAATCGGGTTTCGGGAAGTTTATACGGATCCAAAGAGAAGTCTGGTCATCCTCGAAATCTCCGGATGACCCTTTCTGCAAGATATGTCCCCGCAACATGTGATTTCATTTGAGTCACTGGAACTATGCCTTCTTTGCCTCGCGATATTATGGGCTATCCTTCGCCCTCGGTTGGGGGCCGGGGCCTTCGCTGCCTTGGAAAGGAAGTTTCGGATCTTGGCGAGGAACGAAAAGCAGGCGGTGTTCCTGGTTGCGCTTCTAGCCTTTTCCACCAGTGCAGGCACATCC
>JBGPHY010000158.1:0-10309 GCA_041484625.1 Terriglobia bacterium
ATTTGACCTTTTCGCAGGAGCAGGTAACCTCCGGAGAGCAGAGCGAGAGAAATAATTCCCAAAAGAGAATAATTGAAACGCCGCGATCGCTTCAGCATTTTCCTTTCGCCTTTCCTTCGCATCGGCCGGAAACTACAATAACTGACCCGGCAGGCGACACTCTACAGCCCGCTACCTGTATGACGTTCAATGGGGTTAACAAGTTACCCATATTCTCTCATCTAAACCTTCCTACGCTTAGAAACTTCAAACTGGATTTTACCCGAGACCATTACAAATGTCACAGTGATAACTCCGGGTGCTCTCCTGCTTCATTTCACACAAATGAGCGGGCGGATCCTGTCCAGTTTCTGCCGGCTAATGCCTCTAATGATCAGCAAATCCTCCACTCGGCGAAAAGGGGAATTCTTCTTGCGAAATTCGACGATGCGCTGGGCCAAGGCAGGTCCAATTCCCGGAAGTTTTTGCAGTTCCTCCAGAGTTGCCTGGTTCAGATTGGTTTTTGACAATGCAGGTGGGTTCTTTCTTGATCGAATGTCCTGAGAGGGAGTCTTCCCCTGTCCAACCAGCAGGATGACAGTGAGGCTCAACAACAGAAAACAACATGCAGTCGTCCACTTCGAATTCATCCGAGGGCAGAGTCAGGCTCTGCCAGCCATATTTCAGCGCTTGGGAGCATAGTACCCCTTGCGGGCTTTCACCTTCAGATTCTTTCGTTCTGTTTCTATTCGAATAGCGCGAAAAGTCCCGTCACGCTTGGTGTTAGAGGAACGGTAGGCGAGAGAATACTGACTTCGCAACTCGATCCCGATGTCTTGAAAACTCTGGGACAAATCTTCGGCCTTGAAGGGAAAGAACGCCCTCCCTCCGGTTTCTTCAGCGAGCCGTTTCAAGAGCTTGTCTGACTTGGGGGCGCTGATCCCGAAAAAACCGCTGGCGTTTGTGCTGATGGTATAGATTGAGACATCCGATTTCTGAGCCATTTCAAGAGTTGAATTGAGAGTTTCCAGGCTCAGGTTGTCGTCACCATCACTGATGACGATCATGATCTTCCGCCCAGTTTCCGCCTTCAGCTTCTCCTGGCAGGCCAGGAAGATTGCGTCCAACAGTTTGGTGCCGCCACCGGGGCGAATCAGATGAATCGCTTTTCGAAGCAACTCTGGATCGTCTGTGAAGTCCTGCACCAGTTCAATCGCCGAATCAAAGGAAATTAGTAGGGCCTTGTCTTTTTTGAGGCGGAGTGTGCGGGCGAGGAAGTCTGTGGCTGCTTCCTGTTCGAACTTGAACTTATCGCGAATGCTGGTACTGGTGTCAATCAGCAAAGAGATGGTCAGGGGGAGATCCGTCTCACGCGAGAAATTGGTGATGTTCTGGAGGCGATTATCTTCGAAAAGCCGGAAATCCGCTTTATCCAGGTCGGTTACCAGTTTTCCCTTGCGATCAGTGAGAGTGAACAAAACGTTGACCAGATCAACATTAATTACAAGGTTTTCAGCTTCACTGTCCGATTGGTTTCCCGCATTTGACAGGGGTATCGGAGCCTGGACCTTACCTCCTGAGCCCGGGGCTGGAGTCTGGCCTGAGGTACTCTGGGAAAGCAATTGTGGGCAACTCGAGAGAACAAAGACAGCAAGAACTCCCAAGAGAAACCGATGTCGGGGCCGGGACATCCTTTTACCTTTTACCTCGAAGCAGACTTTCAGAAACTTATTCTACTCCTTGGAATGAAGGATGGTCAACGCTCCTTTGGCCAACCCCTGTATCATCGGTCTGTAAAGGCCGAATCTTGACCCAGGATTGGTTCAAAGGAGTATTCCGGCAATGGTGGCCGAGAGAAAATTGGCGAGGGTGCCGGCAATCATCGCTTTAACTCCGAGGGCTGCCAGATCATGCCGGCGCGAAGGAGCCAGAGCACTGATCCCGCCCACTTGGATGGCGATTGACGAGAAATTTGCGAATCCGCAAAGTGCGTATGTAGAGATGATGAAGGACTTGGGATCCAGGTGCGAACTCACTTGTCCGAGCTGCAGAAAGGAGACAAACTCGTTGAGTACCATGCGCGTTCCCAGCAGGTTACCGACCTGAAAAGAATCCTTCCAACTCACCCCCATTGCCCAGGCCATGGGTCGAAAGATAGCCCCCAGAATATCCTGGAGACTGCCTGGAAGAAAACGGGAGACGCTTCCGACAATAGGAACCGAACCACTCATCCGGCTGGCCAGAACACTTGCTTGCTCATGCGCAAACCCCAGAATCCCATTCACCAGGGCTACCAGCGCAATGAACGCAATAAGCATGCCGGCCACATTTAAAGCCAGCTGCATACCCTCTGAAGCCCCGCGGGCAACCGCATCCACCAGGTTCACGTCCGTTCGGGGCATGTCCACCTGGACAAGTGAACCGGTCTTAGGGGCTCCTGTCTCCGGGACCATGATTTTGGCAATCATGATGGCCCCCGGTGCAGTCATGATCACAGCCGTCAGGAGATGAACCACATCGACGTGGGCGACCAGGACATAGGCAGCCATGATGCCCCCTGATACGTGAGCCATTCCCGCCGTCATGATGGTCATTAGTTCCGACTGTGTCATCTCTGCAAGATAAGGACGGATGGTCAAGGGGGCTTCTGTTTGACCCATAAAAATGCTGGCGGCAACTGAAACTGACTCAGCACCGCTCGCTCCCAGGAGACGAGTCATCACCTTCGAGACCTTGCGGACTAATATTTGCATGATACCCAGGTAGTACAACACGGCGAAGATGGAGGCCACAAAAATAATAGTGGGCAGGACTTGAAAGGCGAATACAAACCCGACTGATTTTTCCCCCTGCTCCATGGCCAAGGCACCAAATACAAATCGAGCCCCTTCGGCGGAATAGGAGATCAGCCGATTGACTACAGTTCGCATGAAAACAAAGAATCTGGAGACCAGATTGAACTTCACGACGCCAATAACCAATTGCGTCCCCAGTATGATCCGGATACCTGCAATCCACCTGCGAGACACAAACCGAGCTCGGTTGCCTGGATAGCGGAAGATTAGCCATTCCGCTAGTAATACTGCGGCAAAAACCCAGAAGGGAAGTGGTAACCACAAAAAGCAGCGACTGAGCCAGTCTCCCTTGAGAACCAAGAGAGCGAAAATCACCTGCAGGCTGATCCCCCAGGCAACGGTTTTCCAGCGAATTGATCTCCGGTCTGAAGAGAGAGCAATAGCTATAGCCAGCAAGAAGAGGAAGCCGAGAACTCCACTGAATCTCTCCATTCGCCTCCTTAGCTTGACTCAAAGACACGAAAAACCCGATGGAACCGGCCAAGGCAAGGATTCCATTTGTATCCCAAACGAGGCTGATTCTCAAGTGCAAATCCTGTTCCGATTTTCGTGGGAATCGCGAGATGGATTGTGGTAGTAATGGACGCGGTTATCGAGGCTGCATTTGTTCGCGCCATTCGATCGCACCGGCCAGGCACTGTTTCCATAGCCTGATCAGGACCGATCAGCCAAGATTGCGGGTCTGAAGGCGCCAGGAGTTGAACCGTTGTGCGAGCCGTGGTCCAAAGGGTGAGTGAAGCGCGAGTAGTCGTCGGGAGTGAAACTGTCGGGTCCATTGGCAGAGGCTTGCTCGTCTACCTGGGGGTTCAGCATTCCGATGGGGAGGCCGATGCGGATTACCTGGTGGAGAAGGTTGTCGGTCTGCGCGTCTTTGAGGACGATCATGGCAAAATGAATCTGGCTCTGAACCAGGTTCAGGGAGGGCTGCTGGTTATTTCTCAATTCACGTTATATGGGGACTGTCGCAGAGGTAAGAGACCTTCCTTTGACCAGGCTGCTAACCCTTCGGCGGCAAATGCACTTTTCGAATATTTTGTTGACCGTTGCCGAACCCACCAGGTGCTCACCCAAACCGGGATTTTTCGCGAGATGATGAAAGTGTTTTCGGTCAATGACGGACCGGTCACTATCCTGCTTGACAGCAAAAAGGCATTCTAAAACCTGACGGTGGAGAGGACACAGACTATTGAAGTCTGCGGGAGGGCCGGTCCGATTGGATTAGATCAATCCAATGATTCGGGTTTTATTGCCAGGTGACCTCAATAAAGGTTATCGTATTCAATAGAGAGTTGAGGCAAGTGCCAACTGAACGAATGGAAGATCGGATCTGAGGTCAGGATTTGGTTCTGATTCTCTAAAGATATGAGCCGGACTAAACGATATAGGAGGTTGAATACTCGCCGCGCTCGTGCATTTTCGGACGTGCAGGCAGGTTGAAGAAATGACTGAACGGGTTTTGTTGGATCCCACAATTCGGAGTCCGGAAGCAGAAGATTTCGAAGAGAGACTGCTGGCAAAGGTGGTCGGGCAAGAACGAGCAGTTCGGCGAATCACCAACCTTTATCAGGTCTATTTATCGGGCATGGCCTCCCCGGCCAAGCCGATCGGAAACCTTCTGTTCTTAGGGCCTACCGGATCCGGGAAGACACGAGTAGTTGAGGCTAGCGCAGAAATCCTCTTTGGTGACTCTAAGGCAGTCGTTAAAATCGACTGTGCTGAGTTTCAGCACAGTCACGAGATTGCTAAATTGATTGGTTCACCACCGGGCTATCTCGGTCACCGGGAAACACCTCCACTCCTGACCCAGGAGGCCATTGACCAGTACCATACCGACGGGCTCAAGTTGACATTTCTGCTGTTCGACGAAATTGAAAAAGCCAACGAGGCGCTTTGGCAGTTGCTGCTGGGAATCCTCGACAAGGCCACCCTGACTCTGGGGGACAACCGCCGGGTGGATCTTAGCAGAACTATCGTCTTCATGACCAGCAATCTGGGGGCTGTCGAGATGAGTGAATACATTTCCGGCAGCATTGGATTTGCGCCGCCAATCTCTGCAAGTTCGGACGAGTCAGAAATTGATCAGAAGATCTACAAGACGGCGTTGGAAGCCTCCAAGAAGAAGTTTTCGCCGGAATTCATGAACCGGATTGACAAGGTGGTGGTATTCCGGACATTGAGAACCAAGCATTTGCAGCGGATCCTCAATATCGAACTCGGGATGATTCAGGACCGAATCCTGAATTCACGTGGAGAGGGAAAGTTCATCTTCAAATGCGCCCCCAAGGCGAAGGAGTTTCTACTCAAAGAAGGAACTGACCTCAAGTATGGCGCTCGACATTTGAAACGGGCATTGGAGCGCTACCTCGTTTATCCCCTGTCCAATCTTGTGGCTACCAGTCAAGTGTCTCTGGGGGATCTGGTGAGAGTGGATTTTGACGAAGATCTTTCCAAGCTGGTTTTCTCCAAGGAAGAAAGCGGTGCCCTCCTCCACAATTGGGAAAACCCCGAAGAGGCCGCTATGTTCGAAGAGATTATCAGCAAGAACGCCACCGCCGTCAGCAAAGAAGCGAAGCCAGACAATAAGATAGCCAGACCCTCGGTCGCTAAAGAAAGGCGAAGCTAGGTGCAAATGCCGAATTCCATGAGAAACCTCGGGAGCTCGGCCGTTTCGGGCCAAAACCGGGCAGGCGAGGGCGGGCACGATCCCAGGAAACTCATTTTCATCCGTAGAGGGTGACCGCAGAGCGGGGCGCCCTCCACTTCACTTTTATCAAAACGGCGTTCCTGGTGACGACCAAATCCACAGGTAGCCGTCCCACCGGATTTCTCCCCCCTGACAAGTCTCGTGTCTTCCAATGAGAAGCTGAAAGTCCAAGAAGAGAAATCCAGGGCCAGAGTCCCCTCTGATCATTCGTGGCGGGATGCTACCACGGACACACAGGGAAATGAGCTGAATCTCTTGTCATCCGGGGCAGCAAGCAAGACATAGGGCTAAACAAGAAAAAGGGCTTGACAAGGTGTCGGTCCTTTCATAGACTCCGCCCATCGCATTAGGTCCCAACAGTTTCCCCAATCTCCAAGATTTGGTGGTGTGAACGGTTCCAGTTGCCGGCTGCGACTTTCATTGCCAGTGAAGGCAGAGCCGAGTTTAAGTGAAATCTTCTTTGAGGAGAGGTTACCATGTTCACGTTCAACGCGCTAAAAATGGCAGGGTTGGTGTGTAGTTTGTTGACCACTGTCCTTGTCACAGCATTGTTGGCGCCGCGGACGGCGCAGGCCCAAGTACTCTATGGTTCTCTCGTTGGAAACGTCAAGGACCCGAGTGGCGCCGCGGTCCCACGGGCTACCGTTACCGTCACCAACAAGGGGACCAACCTTACCCGCGAGGCGGCCACTGATGAGTCAGGCGGATACAGCCTTACCGATCTTCAGGCCGGGATCTATTCTCTCAAGATTAGCCAACAGGGATTTAAGACCTTCGAGCAGACAGATGTTACTGTCTCTCTGAACAACGTAATCCGTGTAGATATCACCCTGCAGGTTGGCGAAGTGAGTGAAACGGTTACAATCACCGGAGAGGCGGCGCTCCTTCAGACTGAAACTTCCGAAGTCCACACCGATCTGGTGGCCAGTGAACTGGAAAATCTTCCAGTGCCGCTGGGCAGAAACTACCAACAGATTTTTCGGGCGCTCCCTGGTTTTTCACCGCCCGTGAATTCGCACTCCATCCCGAGCAACCCAGCCCGATCGCTGGAGTTCAACGTAAATGGAACCAGTGACAACCAGAATAACACCCGGGTGGATGGTGTGAGTACTTACAATGTCCTCTTGCCGCACGTGGTCTCTTACATTCCGACCCTCGAATCGCTTCAAGAGGTCAACATTGTCACCAACAGCTTTGACGCCGAGCAGGGTCTGGCGGGGGGTGCTGCCATCAACCTCCAGAGCAAGAGCGGGACCAACCAGATGCATGGCTCGTTGTTTGAATATCACTCCGATAACCACCTGAAGGCCTGGCCGGATCAGATTGACGCCCCTGAATTGAACACGGGCAACAAACCCAAGCTGGTTTACAACCAGTTTGGTGGCACGGCCGGAGGGGCGATTAAGAATGACAAGCTGTTTTATTTTGTGAGTTACGAAGGGTCGTTTGACCACCGTGCCGTCCAGAGACGAGTCACAGTGCCCAGTGCCGCGATGAAAAAGGGTGACTTTTCAGCCTCAGACACGCCGATCTACGACCCGTTAACAGGAAATCCAGACGGTACTGGCCGTGCGCAATTCTCTGTGGCCCCGGTCGACCCGAACTACGCGCTCTGCGATACAGCCACCAACCCCCAGTGCTTGAACATTCTTCCTGCGGCTCGTATGGACTCCATCGCTGGCAAACTGGCGGCGCTGATTCCGGATCCCAACTTGTCCGGAACTAGAAACAACTACTATGCAGCAGCACCATTCGCCTTTAACCGGCATCAGGTGGACACCAAAATCAACTACAACGCCACGCCCAAGCTAAATCTAACCGGCACATTCGGCGTTCTCCACTACATAACCAGCGTCCCAACGGTCTTTGGCGATGAACTAGTAGGCCGTCCGATTGGCGGCAGCAGTAATCCTGGGCACGGGCATGGGAAAACCTACAGGTTCACAGTCATGGGCACTTACACATTCACGCCCAACATCGTGCTAGATGCCCACTTTGGTTGGGCGCGCCAAGGAACTGCTTCGGAACAGCCTGGTTTGGGGACGAACATCGGGTCAGATGTCCTGGGAATTCCCGGTACGAATGGTACCCGAGCCTTCGAAAGCGGCTGGCCGCAGTTCGACTTCAATGGCAGCGATGACTTCGCGACCATCGGTGTGGACAATAACTTCATGCCCTATTACCGCCACGACCCCCAATATCAATACGTGGCCAACCTGAGTTGGATCAAAGGCAAACATAACCTGCGCTTTGGTACCGACCTCTATCACATGGGGCTGAACGAGGCCCAGGCGGAGTTCCTTTTCGGCGCTTATGGCGCGCAGGGAGGTTTTAACTTCGAGCGGGGACCGACGCTACGTTGCGAAGAAGGAGCCCCCGGAGGAGGATGCAACCAGACCTCCGGCAGTTCGAGATCGAACAGCTTCGCGGCATTCATGTAGGGGCTCCCCACCGTTGCCAGCCGGACCCTTCAAGTCCCCGACGAGTACCACGTCGGCGTTTGGCTCCTCAGCACTTACGTGCGCGACCGGTGGAATGTTACTCCCAAATTGACTCTGGACTACGGTGTGCGTTGGGAGTATTTCCCAGTCGCCTCACGGCCCGACCGTGGGATTGAATATTACGATGCCAGCACCAACAAAGTCTTGCTCTGTGGTTTCGGACAAGTCCCAAAGAATTGTGGCATCGAAGTGAGCAAGAAACTCTTTGCCCCGCGTATGGGGCTTGCCTATCGGGCGTCAGACTCCTTGGTGATCCGCGCTGGTTACGGTCTGACCAACGATCCCTATGAAGGCCTGGAGTTCGTGCGAGCCAACCACCCCGTCCTCGTCGCTCTCTATAATCAGACCCCCAATAGCCTCTTCCCTGTCTCCCGGTTGGCAGACGGGATCCCTCCAGTCGCGACACCTGACCTGGGTAACGGTATCATTGACATTCCAAGCAACGTCGGTTTTTCGGGCTATCCCAAGAAGTTCGAGCGGGGCTATATTCAGTCCTGGAATTTGACGGTCCAGAAAGAGCTGCCCTTGGGCTTCGCTGGGCAGGTGGGCTACGTTGCAACTCGTTCTATTCGGCAGCTAGGCATGCTGAACACTAATGCCGGCCAAGTGATCGGAGCGGGTGCTGCTGGCAAGCCTTTGTATGGCCCCTATGGCAGGGATGCCTCGACAGGGGAGCTGCGGCCTGTTGGCACGGGCCACTATGACTCTTTGCAGGCTCAGCTTCAGCGGCGCTTTAGCGGCGGCCTCGCACTCACGGTGAACTACACGTGGGGGAAAGCCATAAACTACGTCAATGGTAGCGACAACGTTCTTTCGGATTATTCGAGAGTCCAAGCGCTGCAATATCTCAATCTTAATAGGGCACGGACCGACTTTGACCGTGCTCAGAACCTAGGAGTTACGAATGTGTGGCAATTGCCCTTTGGAAAGGGGAAGCATTGGCTGAGCAGCGGAGGAACGGCTTCGTCCATTCTGGGCGGCTGGCAGGTGAACACGCTCCTGAGCTTGATCAGTGGGCAACCCTTCACGGTTTTTGCGGACGGTACTGCCTTGAATCTGCCTGGAAGTTCACAGCGAGCCGATCAAGTGGGGGCCGTGACGAAGCTCGGCGGGATCGGAGCGAGCAGCCCCTTCTATGACCAATCTTCCTTCGCTGAGGTCAATGCGCCTCGTTTCGGGACTACTGGGTTCAACATTTTGAACGGACCCGGAATCGTCAATTGGGACTTTGGCCTTTTCCGCGAATTCTCGCTTTCCGAGCGATTCAAACTACAATTCCGGATGGAGTCGTTTAACTTCACGAACACGCCGCACTTTGCCCTCCCAGACAACTCCGTGTCCGACGGATCGGACTTCATGACGATCACAGGCGTCCAGGATCTGGCCCGGGAAGGAGTTGACGAGCGTCAGTTCCGCTTCGGTCTGCGGGTAAGTTTTTGATATTTTGCCTTACGGTGTGACTTCAAGGGGCCGCAATTCTTTGTGGCCCCTTTTTGTTTTCTTTTTGGAAGCTTGAGACCGGGGGGCCATTTGCCTGTGCGGCTGTAAGGTTGAAGTCGACATTCCCCGGGGTTGACTCATGGCATCGTAACTATGAGGAAAAAGTGGCATCTGATCTTCTTCCTGGCCTCATATCAGTTGGCTGTGACAGGGCACACCACCCCACTGCCCGACCTTCCACGGATCGATATGGCCAATTTTTTGCCGGCCACACGAAATCAGATTGAGCAGGTTTATTCGGCTGCCCTAGCGAAGCCTGACAGTGCCGATACCTGCGGGACATTGGGGATGGTGCTGGACGCCTACGAGCAGCAAGAGTCTGCCGAGACATGCTACAGGCGAGCACATTTGATCGAGCCTAACTCGTTTCGATGGTCTTTCTATTTAGGATGGGTCCAGGTGGCCCTGGGAAAAAACGGAGAGGCGGTAGTAACGTTCGGCGAAGCCGTCCGGATGAATCCCGACTATCTGCCCGCCCGGCTAAAGCTAGCTGAAAGCCTACTCGCTGCCGGGCAACCGCAGGAAAGCAGCAAGCTCTACCAGGCCATCACCAAGCAGCGTCCAGAGTTCGCCGAGGCCCATTATGGATTGGGCAGAGCGTATGCCGCTCAGGGAGATGCGACAGCGGCTGTAGCGTCTTACCTTGAGGCTTGTGAACTGTTCCCACCTTATGGCGCGGCCCACTATGCGCTGGCCCTGGCCTATCGGAAATTGGGTGACACCGCAAACGCCCGTCAACATTTCAACGTTTTCGAACAAAATAAGACGGC
>JBGPHY010000159.1:0-10280 GCA_041484625.1 Terriglobia bacterium
TACACCGCCTCCAGTCATGATTTGAAGATGACATCAGGTAGAGACTGTTAAGGAACAGAGGCAATGCCTCTGCCAGGATGCATGCCTGTCCCTTCACTCCCAGGCGATTTCGAATCATTCTGCGCCTTTCAGGGGAGTCAAGTCCATGGTTTTTCTGGAGGGAGTTGCTTTCCCAAAACGAGGTACAGTCTCACGAAAAACGGGGTACCTCACTGGCTTAATAAGATGACGGAATCCAGGTTCTTTGCTAATATCATTTTGCTATCGCCGTGAATCGAGAGGACTGGCATCGAGGATCTTTTAGGATCATCGGAATATTGGCAGGACTACTTAAGGAGCCAAAAACATGAAGCAAGGCGCCATTCAAAGTCCAGCGGGTTTGGAACCGCAGGGAATTCGACACGTCAACACCGTTTACTGGAATCTCTCGACTCCCCAACTGGTGGAGGAGGCCATACGGCGACGTGAAGGCTGTCTGGCCCATTTGGGGCCGCTCGTGGTGAGGACGGGCCAGCATACAGGACGATCTCCCAACGACAAGTTTATTGTTCAGGAAGCTTCCTCGGCCGACAAAGTCTGGTGGGGGAAAGTCAATCGCCCCATGACGCAGGATCAGTATGAGGGGCTCCAGCGGCGCCTGCTGGCTTATCTGCAGGGGCGAGACATTTTTGTGCAGGATTGTTTTGCCGGCGCAAACCCTGCCTATCGCCTCCCCATCCGCATCATCACGGAAACCGCCTGGCACAGTCTCTTTGCCAGGAATATGTTTATCCAGGCAACCCTGAAGGAGCTTTCTGCCCACACTCCTCAATTCGCTGTCATCAATGCGCCCAACTTCCATGCCTTCCCGGAACTGGACGGAACACGGTCAGAAGTTTTCGTCGTTATCAATTTCAAAGACAAGCTCGTATTGATCGGAGGTACCCAATATGCCGGCGAGATCAAGAAGTCTGTCTTCACCATCCTGAACTACTTGCTTCCCCAGCAGAACATCCTCTCCATGCACTGTTCAGCCAATATTGGCCCCGACGAGGATGTTGCCATCTTCTTTGGACTGTCGGGGACGGGGAAAACGACGTTGTCGGCGGATCCGCTCCGCAACCTGATTGGAGACGACGAGCACGGCTGGAGCGATCAGGGAGTTTTCAATTTTGAAGGGGGCTGCTACGCCAAAGTTATTCGTCTCTCGGCGCAAGCGGAGCCCGAGATCTTCGAAACTACCCGCCGCTTCGGGACAATCCTGGAGAATGTAGCTTATGACAACCTCTCCGGCCGTTTGGACCTGGATGACGATACCCTGACGGAGAACACGCGCGCAGCCTACCCGATCAGTCACATCCCTAATGCTCGAAAAGACGGGCTGGGCGGGCATCCCACCAACATCATTATGCTAACGGCGGATGCCTTTGGTGTACTTCCCCCCGTTGCCAGGTTGACACCGGCCCAAGCCATGTACCATTTTCTTTCCGGTTACACGGCGAAAGTGGCGGGGACGGAGAAAGGAGTCACCGAACCTACGGCAACGTTCAGCGCCTGCTTCGGAGCTCCCTTCATGGTTCTCTCCCCGATTGTTTATGCCAACCTGCTGGGTGAAAGAATTAGCCGGCACAAGGTCAACGTCTGGTTGATTAACACTGGTTGGAGTGGTGGACCGTATGGGGTTGGCCGACGCATGAAGATCGCTTATACCCGGGCCATGGTGAATGCGGCGCTGAGCGGGAGGCTGGCAGCCAGTCCGGTCACAACCGACCCTGTATTTGGTGTGAGTGTTCCCACAACCTGTCCGGGTGTTCCTCCTGAAGCGCTCAATCCGCGGAATACATGGGAGGACAAGTCTGCTTTTGACACGCAAGCTCGAAAGCTGGCCGGGATGTTTATCGAGAATTTCAAGAGCTTCGCCGAGCAGGTTTCCCCTGAGGTCGCCCAGGCTGGCCCCCGCATTGGCTGAGGCCTCTTATGAAAATTCGCGTTTGACAGAGGGGGGAAGCTGGCACTCAGCTGTCTGAATGCCAGCCTTTGCCCACCATGCAAGAGGAATCAATCCTATTTTCGTTGGCGGTGGCGCGCCAAACCGGTACGTGGTGAGCCTTATTTCGCTGCCTGGTCGCCTTGACTTTCCTTCTTTCCAACGCATAATCTCATAAAGAATGCTGTGAGATTTCTACACCCGGGAGATCCTATGGGACACAACCTGTTTAATTCGCTCCGGACTTTCACGGTGGGCGGGAATCGGCAAGGGAACTTGTACTCTTTACCTCAACTTGAAAAAGAGGGAGTTGGGCCTATATCCAAATTGCCGGTCAGCATTCGGATTGTTCTGGAAGCAGTGCTGCGCAACTTTGATGGCAAGCGGATCACGGAAAAAGACGTGCGCACCCTGGCCAACTGGAGGGCCCGGTCTGCCCGCTCTGAAGAAATCCCGTTCATTGTGGCCCGGATCATCCTGCAAGACTTTACAGGAGTTCCTTTGCTGGTGGATCTAGCCGCCATGCGTTCCGCGGTGTCCCTGTTGGGTAAAGACGCGAAACTCATCGAGCCGTTGGTCCCCGTAGACTTGGTCGTGGACCATTCTGTCCAGGTGGATTACAGCGGGAGCAGTGAGGCGCTCCGACTCAACATGGAAAAGGAGTTTGAGCGCAATCGCGCTCGTTATCAATTCCTCAAATGGGGGATGCAGGCGTTTCGGACTTTTAGTGTGGTTCCTCCGGGAATTGGCATCGTACACCAAGTGAATCTCGAGTATCTGGCCAAGGTCGTCCTGGAGAAGGAGGGACTTTATTACCCTGATACTCTGGTCGGAACTGACTCCCACACCACCATGATCAACGGCCTCGGAATTGTAGGGTGGGGAGTTGGGGGCATCGAAGCGGAGGCCGGGATGCTCGGACAACCCGTGTACTTTCTCACACCGGACGTAGTGGGTGTTCACATGCAAGGCCGGCTGAGAGAAGGGGTCACCGCCACCGACCTTGTCCTGCATTGCACGGAGATGCTGCGAAGAGCCAGGGTGGTTGGAAAGTTCGTAGAGTACTTCGGAGAAGGAGCGGCATCCCTTCCAGTGACAGATCGGGCCACGATTGCCAATATGGCACCTGAATACGGGGCAACTATGGGATTCTTTCCCGTCGACGAAGAGACCTGTAAATATCTGAAAGCTACCGGCCGCAGTGATGAGCAGGTCGATACGGTGCGGAATTATTTCAAGGCCCAGGAAATGTTCGGAATCCCCGGACCCGGGCAATGCGAATACAGCACGGTATTGGAAGTTGACCTGGCGGAGGTTCAACCTGGGGTCGCCGGACCCAAGCGCCCTCAGGATCGCATCAACCTGTCCGAAGTTAAGACACGGTTCACTGAGCTTTTGCTCAAACCCGTTTCCAGGAATGGTTACAACAAGGCTCAGGAGGATCTGGGGAAACGATTCCCGGTTGGAATTGGGAGCAATGGGTCAGTGGAATTAGGCCACGGAACCATCGTAATTGCGGCCATCACCTCCTGCACCAACACCTCGAATCCCGCCGTGATGCTAGCCGCCGGCCTGGTGGCCAGGAAGGCGGTCGAACTTGGGCTGTCGGTTCGTCCCCATGTCAAGACCTCACTGGCCCCGGGCTCTCGCGTGGTGACAGAGTACTTGAAAAAGACCGGTCTTCAGGGCTCCCTGGACCAGATTGGATTCAATCTGGTGGGATATGGCTGCACCACCTGCATTGGGAACTCCGGTCCGTTGGATCCGCGGATTGAGAAAATCATCACCCGGAATGATCTCATCACTGCCAGTGTTCTCAGCGGCAATCGCAATTTCGAGGCTCGCGTTCATCAAAGCGTGAAGGCCAATTTCCTGATGAGCCCACCGCTGGTGGTGGCCTTTGCTCTGGTCGGGAGGGTGGATATTGACCTGTCAAAAGAACCGATCGGCACGGGCAGGGCAGGGAAGCCGGTCTACCTGAACGATCTCTGGCCGAGTCTCCAGGAGGTTCAAGACCTCATGTATTCGGCGTTAGAGGCGGAAACCTACCGGAGATTATATAGGGATTTTGCCGAGCAAAATCCTCTGTGGAACGAAATCCCCAGCCGCGTCGGTGTCCTCTACGAATGGGATCCGGATTCAACTTATATCCAGCAGCCGCCCTTTCTTGAGCACTTCAGCCTGGAACCGGGACGGGCCGGGGACATTCGATGTGCCAGGCCTCTGGCCATCCTGGGTGATTCTGTGACCACCGACCACATCAGCCCGGCGGGATCCATCAAAGCCTCTTCCCCCGCTGGGCTTTACCTTCAGTCTAAGGGTGTGAATCCGGCGGATTTCAACAGCTACGGCTCGCGTCGCGGCAATGATCGAGTCATGACTCGGGGAACTTTTGCCAATGTTCGGATAAAGAATCTCATGGCTTGCGGAGTGGAGGGAGGAATAACGATTCATCAACCCTCAGGGGAACAGATGAGCATTTATGATGCCGCCATGAAGTACAGGGCGGAGGGAGTCCCCCTGATTGTAATTGCCGGGCAGGAATACGGAACCGGTAGTTCGCGTGATTGGGCGGCCAAAGGTACGCTGCTGCTCGGGGTTCGCGCCGTCGTGGCACAGAGCTTCGAGCGGATCCACCGAAGCAATCTTGTCGGTATGGGAGTCTTGCCCTGCCAGTTCAAGGAGGGTACTAGCGCCGCTAGCCTGAAACTGGAAGGTACGGAGACCTTTGACCTGGCTGGCTTGGAAGGAGAGATTGAGCCGCAACAGGAAATCATCCTGATTATTCTCCGTAAGAACGGTACTGTCGAGAATGTCCCGGTCAAGCTGCGGATCGACACTCCGATCGAGATTGACTATTTCCGACACGGTGGGATCCTGCCTTATGTGTTGAGACAGTTGATCTCGGCGTAACTTCTCATCTTCTATGGAAGTCCGGTCTTTGGTAGCCCGCTGACCGCCTTGTTTGTGGAAAGCGTAGGCTTTTGAATCCACGAAAAACCCACGACCATTTTCATTGGCAATGGCACGCTGGCTACGTGCAACTAAGAAACTCGCTTGCTTCGAAGGTTACTTTATCACGGTGTTAAGCACGGAGAGCAGGCGTGTGGCTGTGAACGGTTTGCTCATAAAGACCAGGGCTCCAGCTTCGAAGCCTTGCTTCAAGGCATCTCGTTCCTGGGCCGCGGTAACCATAATGATCGGAGTATTCTGGTAGGATTCCAGCTTCTTGACCTCTCGGGCGACGGCATAGCCATCCATGAAGGGCATCAAGACGTCGAGGATGATTGCGTCAAACTGGCTGGATTTGACTTTCTGCAGGGCGGTGGCTCCGTCCAAGGCAGTCTCCGTGGTGTAGCCGCCCTGAGTCAGGATGGTCTTTTCTATGGTCAGGATCTTCGGGTCGTCATCCACCAGCAGAATCTTCTTGGGCATAGTCAGGTCAAATCCAGTTGGCAACTAACGAGGTACGGCCGCCTTGTTCCTCTGAACGCCTGAAGGGAGGTCCAGACGAAAGATCTTGTCGGTCAAATGGGAGTTCAAAACAATATTGTCAAACTGAATGGTCAAATAATCGCCGCTGGCTTCGATCAAGCGCATCTGAACCGGGATCCAGCGAACATGATCCGTCCAGATCAGAATCCCCTTGAACATCGTTCCGGGGGTTTTGGGTTTCAGTTCCAGCAGAGAAGTGTTTGTGCCCCCGAGGTTTTCTTCCTTGGTGACGGTCATCTTGTAGCTTCGTGTCAAGTTATCGGTCGGTCCGAATCCGATAGAAAAGAACTCGGCCTCAGCGTGGTTCTTTCCCAGGGAATACTCCGTTACCCGTTTAAAGTTTGGTTCGTAGAGCTCCACTTTGCCCTTGTCTAAAATGAGGGTTTTTACCTCTGGAGCCCTGTAATCCAGGCGTGTCCGGCTCCCTTTCTTACCGCGCTGGTAGTAGATTTTGCCTGTCTCGTCCGACTTGTCATCGACCACGATGGTCACTTTGGTCATTTTCAGGTCAGCAGTCAGATCGGAGAGTTTCCTGCTGGCCTCATCCATTTTTGCCAGGACTCTCTGAGTCTCAGGAGATTCCTGGTCCTGGGAGAAACCAAATCCGTTGAAGGCCAGGATGAAACCGGTCAGGGCGAGAAACTGCCAGGAGATCAAGCAGCCGGATTTCTTCTCTTTTGACAGACTGGCAGGCATCCAGGGATTGGGCACCACAACCCCCTCACTAGTTAGGATATGATCAATTCCATGATCGCACTCCGTGGCTCTGGAACTCTGCGAAGCGAGAACGTCCACTAGAAAGCCACAACCTCTCCTTGATCCAGCCAGATTGAATAGCCGATGGTTTCCCCGTTCTCACCCAGAATGGGTTTGATGTTCGCAATGGAAACTGGCCGGTTCAGGGTCTTCTGTAACTGGACCTGAGCCATCAGTCTCAGCCGGGCTGCGTCCAGGTTGGCCGGAACCAGCCGGGTGCTGACATTCAAGACAGGCTTTCCCCCTTCATCAAGGGTGAAAACAATCTGCTCTCCGGGTCCGAACAGGTGAGAGTTATTGATGACCGGCCAGTCACGGTAGAACTGACGCGGAGTCAGGAAAACGAAGGTGAGTATCAGAACGCACAAAGCGTCGTATTGCCACGTGCCCCGCTCGTAGGACCATAGGATCGTTTCTCGAAGAACCGTGAGGACTCTGGACATAGGGGTTAAATGTAAAGCTTTTCGTCGCGGGCGTCCCAGCTGACATCGTGGTCGTGAGGAACGACCAGCCCATCCCGCATCTCGATCAAGCGATTGCCCACCGCAGCGGCCTCGGGATTATGAGTGATCATGACTATCGTTTGGGAGAACTGTCGATTCAACTCCTGGAGCATCTTCAGAACAATCGCGGAGTTCTCTGAATCCAAATTCCCGGTGGGCTCGTCAGCCAACAAAATAACAGGCCGATTAATGATGGCCCGAGCGAGCGCCACACGCTGTTGTTCACCACCGGACAACTCAGATGGCTTGTGGTGGACTTTGTCTTCGAGGCCTAGCAGTGCCAGCACCTCTTGAACATGATTGGAATTCTTACTTCCGTTTCCATAAATCGTACGGGCAATCTCCAAATTCCCTTTGGCTGTCAGTGTCGGCAGAAGGTTAAATCTTTGAAAAACAAAACCAATTTTGCGACGTCGGATCTCCGTTCGGACTGAATCCTTTTCCGAAGATATCCGTTCTCCATCCACGATGACCGTGCCGCTGGTTGGCTGGGCCAACCCTCCGAGCAGATGAAGCAGCGTCGACTTGCCACACCCGGAAGGACCCATGATAGAGACAAATTCCGCCTCCCGGACTTTCATCGACACCCCACGGAGGGCCGGGACATCGACCTTGCCAACCCGGTAGGTCTTTTTCAGATCAATTGCTTCGAGTATAACCTTCATCGGGACTCTCGGCAGCCGGACGACGCTGTCCCGCCGGTTCGAAAACCATTATAGCTTATGCCGAAGACCAGGGTAAATAATCAATCCAACGACCTGTACGGCACGACCACCAATCTGGCAAGACCGGGTAGGGAGGATCTCATTTCTGACCTCACTCATGGGCCAACGCTTCGACCGGGTCCTGGCTAGCAGCCCTCAGAGCCGGATAGAGTCCTCCCATCCCCGCGCTGACAAATGCCACCACTCCGGCCTGAATGATCCAGGGAAAGGTGGTTTCGACCTGCAAGCTGGAGAAGGCCTTCTTCAAGAAGAAAATGGAAACCTGTGAAAGCCCGATTCCGGCCACAAACCCCAGGGCACACAACATCAGAGCCTCTCTCATGAACACACTTAAAACATAACGCTTGGAAGCTCCCAAAGACTTCAGGATTCCAATTTCGCGGGTTCTGCCGGTGATGGCGGTGTACATGGCCAGGAAAATTGCAAAAAAACCGACCAGCAAGGCGATGGAAGTCACGGAATTAATGAAAACTCGAAGGGCTGGCAGACTGTTGCTGGCGGAACTCATCAAACTCACGAACTCGGACATTGGAAGGATCTTGTACCCTTGGAATTGGTCTCTGAGCTGCCGAGTGACCTGGGGGATCACGTCGGGTGAATCGCATTTAATGAACATTAAAGAAGACCGGTCGACACGCCCCATGAGTTCCTGAAGCGACTGGATGGGCAGGAAGATCCGCGACCCCTTACCGTGTTCCACAATTCCGCAGATTCGAAACGTGTGACTGAGGAACTTGGCCTCATCCCCCACCTTGAGTTCTCGTGAACCGGCGTAGATATCATCCACAATTGCGTCACGGGGGCCTTGAAACTCCGAACCGCTGACAAAAACAAAACCCTGCGAAACCTGGTTGAATGCAGCCAGATCGATGCCATAAATGATGTCGAGCCCTCCCTGGGTGTTGGTCTGGAGCAGGATGGGGGCCACGTAGAGAATGCCTTTGAAAGTGAGTAGCTTGTCCTTGATCTTGATGGGCATGACGGCAGTGCTCGTCCCCAGGAAGAAGGAAGATCCAGGCGGCAGGAACACGATATCTGCTCCCGTCCCCTGCATGCGGCGGGCGCTGTCCCTGAGCATGCCGTTGGTTAAGCCCACCACGACCAGGATCAGCGTCACCTCCAAAGCAATGGCTAGAACAGTAGTTATTGCCCGCATCGGGCGGAAAAACAGGTTCGAAATGACGAGAGAATTGCTCAAGACATTGGCCGTGCTGGTGCAGAGGGAATGGATGGTTTCGACAGGTCCACAAATTCCGCGTCCTGAGGCCGATTCAAGACAAATTTGTCGTCCGTCAAGATCTCGTTCATTTTCGTCTTGTTGACCGTAATCCGCAAGGAATAATCTTCGATAGGGCGAGAGAACAAGATTTCAGTCGGGTAGCGGACGCTTCCCACTTCTTTGAATTCAGCGTAGGTGATGTCGGACTCCAACTGACCCTGGTTGCCAAAAAACTTCTGACGCACGATATTGAGGTCAAACCGGTCAAACCAGACCTTTCTCTCCAGGGAATACTCACCCTGAACATTTTTCCTTAAGAGCGTCAAGACATAGAACTGCCGGCGACTTTCCTGGTCTTCCTCCAGGAACAGCACTTGATCAGGTAAATCCCGAGGAATGGGCTCGATCGACAACGCGTTGAAAATATGTTGAGGTCGTAAACTGCCCACCGGAATCCGGCTCTTATCAATCTCCTGATTGTTAAAGAGATGATAGAACTTGTTCTTGGAAGGAATGAAGATAGAAGTCTCCTGGCCGTTCGAAACCATGTCAAAAACATTGACGTTGAATGCCTGGCCGATGATTCGGATGAGATGGGGACTCTTGAGAAGAATAAACCCCTTGGTCTCCCGGTAGCTTTCGATTTGATCAGGACGGGCCGTGGCGGCCGTCAACTCAAAGAGCACCGTAAGACTGAGAGTCTTGGTGGACTCGGCCACGCGGTTGAGACGATCAACCAGTTCAGCTTGGCTGGCGGTCTTTGCGGGAAGCGGCAAGGCCGCTTTGGACACCGGCTTGACACTCTTCAGCCGGAACCAACTGCAACCTGTCAGGTCTGTCCACAGGCCGAGCACAATCAGCCAGGCCATTAGCTGCTTCGACTTCGAGCTTAACAATTTACTCCTTTTACAGCGACCAAAACCCAATAAACTAACAAATTGAGCCGAGCCGAGTCAATGGATTTGTGCTCCCTTCCACGGCCGCGCAATCAAGACTGCCGGACAGTGCAGGGCTAGCTGCACTCCGTTGCTTAGGCCCGGGACGAGGAACGGCTTTTATTCCTCTGCCCAAGTGACTCTGTGATGTAGTTGATATGATCGAATGCATGCCCTACACCACCGGCATGGGCCCTTTCGATTCGTTCGATTGTGCCCCCAGCCAAATTAATCAGACGTTCAGCTTCTGCCCTTGTGGGGATTTTCCCTGCGAGTGTCAAATGAGTTCCAGCTTGTTTCAGCTGATTTATCGCGGTCCTGACAATCTCTGTCTTAGAAAAACCAATGGATGGACGGTGCCGCTCTTTTGAATGTTTAAATCTTCTGTAATTCCTTCTAATACCGGGACCTACATAATAGTGGCCGGCAAAAACAGAGACCTATCCTTAAGACCTATCCTTCAAATTAGCTCTGGGACGGAAACCAAGAATGAATCTCCCGGGTACTGGGTCAGTCTTGGGGGGGTGCTGTAGGGCGGTTGTGTCAACCGCTGCATTAAAAGCATTGGCGCTTTACAGAAGCGCCCTACGTGCGCCTGAAAGCGTGCTTGATCGAAGAGGTGTAAGTCCTCTCCAGGCATACGCTCTCCGGCCTGTAACCAACTGTAACTGCGTCGCCGCA
>JBGPHY010000160.1:0-10179 GCA_041484625.1 Terriglobia bacterium
ATCGGCGAGGAGCTGAACATGCCCCCGGCGCTTCTAAAGCAGAACCGGTTGGACGGGCTGTGGAACGAGAGGTTCAAGCAGATCTTGCGGCAGGTGATCCTTGGCAAGAACGCTGATTTCGAGCAGAGCTTCGAGCGCAGCGTCCGCATGCTGATCGACTGTCGACTAGTAGACTTCCGGGATGGCACCCAAGCAGTCAACTACGTCACGTCGCGCAACGTGCAAGGTTTCCGCAACGAGCGGCTGTGCAACTACCTGGTCAGCAATGGCGTCTCGGACCCGGGGAAGCGCATCAAGCTGGCCTTCGTCTGTCTCCTCACGGCAGTCGGCATCCCAATGATCCTAGCAGGCGAGGAATTCGCCGACGAGCACGACAAACCACAGGTATATCCGACGAAACTGACCGCCTCGGTGAACTTCAGCCGCCTGGAAGACCCATGGCGCGGTGAAATCCTCAACTATGTTAAACGACTGGTTCGGCTGAGGACAACCTATGATGCGCTGGCGGTTGATGACACAGAGTTCCTGCATGTGGATTTCACGGAGGGCAAGCGGGTGGTGGTCTGGCAGCGAGGGCACCAAGGCAGCAGGTCGCTGGTGGTGGTGGTCGCCAACTTTTCCGAATGGGGCACTCTCGATCCGAACGACTCGTTGTCGGAGTATCTGATCCCGAATTGGCCAGCCACTCCGCGCCGAATGCGCTGGCGTGAGATTACCCAGAACCGGCTTGTACCTCCCAATTGGGTTGGGCGGGAGCTTCTCTATCCGTGGGAGGCGAAGGTGTACTGTCTAGAAGAACTGGACGGTCCCGGTCCAATGCCTGACTCACCTTAGCCGCGCAGTAACTGAGTGCAATCGCCCTTTTCTCCAGCAATTGCCCCTCGATCATCTGCCCCGCAGCTTCGTTTGCCAATCCACTCAAAGGACGAGTAGGCTAACCGGAAACTGAGAATGGCAAGCGATTTCAATGTGGAGAAACTCGTCCATCGGAATCTAGAGTGTCTGCGTGTTTGGCAGGCGCTACTGTGGAAGTGGGGCGAGAATGGAGTGACTTGTGTTGAGAAAACCCATCGTGCTCACTACAGAATTGAGTTGGCGATAGTGAGCCCATTGGGGATCAGCACAATGTTTCAAAACCGGTCGTCCTGAATTTAGGAGATAAGTCCTCAAAAGCCATTACCCTTACTTGTCCGAGGGTTCTGCCTTGCCTGTGGTTCCATTCAAAAGAGGGAGCTGGTACTGCTGAAGCAAAGGCCCTGGGAACCGCAGCGGATGGAGTGGAAGGGCCTGGCAGGGCGCCTCCACAAATCTTGGGATCGATCGTCGCGCGCTGACAGTGCCTGGAACGAAAGAAACGAGGATTCCAAGGGCTTTTGCTTGGGCCAGCGTGCACGCCGCTTTGGTCTCAGAAGAGTTGTCAGCTTTCTACAGATGATATCTCTTCGGAGACTCTGGCGTGCTTGGGGTGGGGTCGCGGGAACAGATAGATGATCCGCTTCCGTGGTCTGGCAGCGGGTGCCTCAAGAGATTTCTTGAGTGTTTCTTCGGTCAAATAGAAATAGACCTTTCTAACATAGACCTGCACCTGGGGCGGTAAGTCTAGGGTCTTGAGGCTGGCAATGCGCTCCTCACCCGTGAAAAAAGCCGCTGAGGCACGAATTCTGTCTCCTTTGAAACGGGTGAGTAGCTCAGCAAGGTATCGGACGCCAGCTTCAACGTTGGCTGCTGACTCGAAGCGATTGCGGACACCAAAACGCCTCGCCGTTGCTGGCATGATCTGCATCAGGCCGGCGGCGCCCTTCTCAGAAACAACCTACGGTTTCCAGTTCGATTCAACTGCGATGATGGCTCGGACCCACGGTTCAGAGACTGAATACTGGTGACAATAGTAGGCCACGAAATCTTCTAGTGTTTGCCGCCCGATGGTCGATGAGTCTGCCCCTAGCAACCAGCTCGGGACGAACAAGGTCAGAGCTAACGTCCGGAAGACGAGTGAGTGGTTTGTAAGGAGCGGCATTGCAGGTTGACTCATAGGGGCTTGGGCCTGGACTAATCGCCGTGAGCCCGACTTGGCTGGTCACCACGGTCAGCGCTTGTTTGCGACCAGGTCCTTCTTGACATGCAACATGCACAAGAAAGAGGACCGCCCGACCGAAGCCGGGCGGTTGAGGCTGAATTAGCTTTCGGCCTGCTTCTGGAGGATGAAGGTATAAGCAGTGCCAAGGAGCTGAGCCAGCACAAGCAAGTCATCTCTGCCAAACGAGTCAGCCGACTTCCAGGCGTCACCTTCCTTATAGGACCGGCTGACAGTGACGTTGTAGAAAGGACCTTTGTCGGAGTGGTTCTCCCAGATCGCCACCTGGATGCGTCCAGCCCTGAGGGTTTGATGGGTTGTGGTTTGTTTGCCATGTTAGTTTCTCCTTTGAAGTGAAATTGATCTTTGGTCCTGCACCCGAAGCTGAGGACCAAGTCAATGAAACGAAGGGAAACGACGACCCAAAGAGCCGTCGTGACGGACAGTACTCGAAACAAGCAATGGGAATGACAGCGCTTACTGATGGCATGAACCTTGCTCGAGGGCGACCGGAATAGGCACAGGCAGGTCGGACTGGCAAACGAACAACCGTCGTGGTTGGTGCATGAAATGGCGAGCTGAGATGAAGCACGGATAGGCCAAAATGCAAGTCCTTGCGCAAACCGGTCCTTTATTGGGAGTGACGATTGGCAGAAGCCGAAATGAGTGGCAGATAAAGCTGCTCTCCTTGCACGATTTCGACGAAGAAATCAGGCTGAAAGCTAGTTCAGACACGAGCAACTATCAGCGGTCCACTGGGCTCCTGGTTTCGTCGGAAGAACCTGTCGCTTGAATCTCAGCCAATGCCTTCTCCACCGTTCGACGGGCATAGCTTTCGGGCCTCCACTTTTCCGGCCTATATTCGGCAATGGCGCGAATGACCTCCTCGGGATCCACTCCCATGGAAAGTTTCCGCTTTGCATAAGCCCAGTCCCGTTCCGATTGGCTGATCGTTTTAGCTTGCTCAGCCCCGGCGGAAGTGGCCTTGATCGTGGCTGTGCGAGAGATACTGTCTGAATTGAATTCCGGAACATCCATCCGAAAATGCTCGGGAAGGTAGATCTCCACGGAGAGCCTGGTCGCAGTGACCTGGTGCGGCTCTGGATATTTCTTGTTATATAGACCGGAAATTCTCAGGACTCTGGCGGCGTCGACTACCGCTTGATCGGCGCCGAACTCTTTGGCCATGGCCCGCTGAAGAGTCTCCGCTTGCCCGATGCTGAAATCCTGAACTTTCCATACAGTCTGGTATTTCCCTGGTGAGGTGTTGAGAACGTAGTTTGGTTTGGGAATCCGGGAATCAATCAGGACTTTCTCAAGCACGGCGGGACCATCCACATCGATGTCGAGGTACACGTGACGGATGGTTTGAATGTCAGATCGGGTTCTTCCGGTGGCTCCAGGCTTCAAGCTGTTGGTGGAAAGGTAGACGCATCCTCCATTGACATTCTGAAATCTGAGCCACTTTTGAAAATCAGGCGAAGCGATGTTCCTGGCAGTGTCGATCCGCTGAATGACCCGGTCCTTGTGTGGATTCTTGATGACGATGGCCAAGCGGTCGTCCGGGTCGTAGTTGTCCTTTATGAAATCCCAGGATGTGACTGTGAGTCTGGGTCTTTGTTGATTTGTGGCCGTAGGCATAGGCCTAATACCTCCGTTGGTATAGCGTTTCCAGCTCATAGCGGTCAGCCTCCGCGTCATAACTCCGGACCTCGAGGAGCTCTGAGACATAACGGCGGGAGTCCCTGCGTTCGATGTGGAGCAGGAGATTCACAGAATCGGCGAAGTTGGATTTGATGGCCCTGTAAGGAAGGTCAACGTTCGACTGGAGCACACAACTGACGAACCGGGAGATGGCGTGGTAGGCCGAATTGGCATGGATGGTGGGGAGAGTCCCGGAATGGCCCGTGTTCAGAGCTTGTAGGAAGTCGAAGGCTTCACCGCCGCGGATTTCCCCGACAATAATGCGGTCCGGTCGGTGACGAAGAGTCGCCCGGAGCAAATCCCGGATAGTGACGGCCGGTGTGTTCGATTGCTCTCGCCTGGCTTCAAAGCGAACCAGGTTGCCCTTGCGAATGTGGATCTCCGAGGTGTCTTCAATGAGGACGATGCGTTCCTCGTCCGGAATAAAGTCCGCCAGGACATTGAGCAAGGTCGTCTTTCCGGTCGCTGTGCCGCCGCTGATCAGGATGCTTTGCCGGTCTGTGACTCTGACTCTGAGAAGTTCAGCCAGGGTCCGGTCCAGTGAGCCCAGAGAGATAAGATCGTCGATCGTGAAGTGTCTGCCTGAGAACTTTCGGATGGTGAGGGTAATTCCTCCCAAGCTGCAGGGCGGGATGACCGCAGCCACCCTGCTACCGTCCGGCAACCGGGCATCCAGAATCGGCTTGGATTCGGAGATGTCATCCCCCAGCAGCCGGGCAATGTTCCGCAAGGCGACATGGAGCGATTTTTCATTGAGTTCGATGCCCGGAACCGGCTCGATCCTTCCCTGGCGCTCAGTAAACACGCGTGAGGAACCATTGACCATGATCTCGCTAACCGCATCATCGCGGATCAAATGCTCAATCGGTCGGAGAAATGGAAGGATCAGATCAAAACTCATCAGATGTCACCGTTAGCCAGTTGTTGGAAGTAGGACTTGTTTGGATCCAGGTAATAAGGTTTCAGATAGCAGTAAGCAGGGGAGTGGGGATTAATCCCATCGTAGGCAATCGTGATCGACTGCTGATTCTTGAGCTGAGCGAAGACGTTCTGGTCAAAGATGAAGTCGCGCTGGACGTTGAAGCTCTTTGATGTTGAAAGAGTGGCTTTGTCCGAGAGTGTCTTGCCGAAGAGGAAACTGATCTTGGCATCCTGGGAACTCTCGGTCATGTTGTAGTTGACCTTGAGCTTGTCCTCCTTGCCGCAGAGTTCGCTGGCAAACCGGGTGCTGAAGTCGTCGGAGAGAGCCAGGAAGATCTTGGTGCGGAAGGTCTGCAACAGGGTTCTCCAGGTCTCCCCGGATAAGGTGCTCTTGAGACTGGAAACACTCTGTGTAGCGACAATGGGAATCAACTTAGCCTGACGGGACAAACTGAATGCTTTCTCGTCACCGCTGGGGTCGCTCTCACCGGTCGTGGCAAACAGTTGATATTCGTCACATATGAAGAACACCTGGCGGAAGCGTTTCCCAGGGTGTGTCGCTATCTGGGGGATGCGGTTCAAGACGGCCCGCTGAAAGTCCATCTTGAGGAAGGTCCCTAGAGCCCGTGCGAGGCCCGGGTTGAGTGAAACAGGAAAGTTCAGAGCGCAAACCTTGCCACACTCGATCAGCCAGGCAAAGCCGGGCAAAGGTCTGCCATAGCGATGGTCGTGGTTCTGCTCTGGGTCGTAGCACTGTTTTGGTGGGCAGAAAGTCCGTTTCACCTTCGGATTGGTGTCAAACAGGGAGAGGAAGACCGAGATCCCTTCGACGATGCTGGTTCTGAGTTTCTGATCGATGGCGCACCAATCGTTATAGAACCAGCGCTTGACTGCCTCGAACTGCTCCTGTTTGGTGGGGTCTGATCCAAGCAGTGAGCTTTCGGACAGTGGCCCGGTGTATGGGATCTTCTGAGCGGCCAGATGTTCAGCCAGTTCAGAGCTGACGGGTATCCGAAACTGTTTCAATCCAGGATCAAAGGCGGGGTCAAAGCGAGCCAGGCCGTCCTCGTGTCTGTCAACCACATCGGCATCAAGCAGGTAATGGCTCTGGACCTCGAAGATCTTTTCACCCTGCTTGATCTTGGCTTCCAGCAGGTCCCGGCTGATCGCACACTGGTAGACATCAAATAAGGTCACATAATCATAGAGCACCTTATGCAGCAGGATGATGAACTGCACCATGTTGGTGCAGGCCTGCTGCCAGAAGGGTTCCTTGCCGCGGCCGAACAGGTTGGTGAGCAATGAGGCGACGGCGTAGGCTAGAGCGTAGGCATCCAGGTCGTTGTGGAGCGGGTTGTAGCAGTAGTCCGAGTCCAGGCTGATTTCAATATAGTCGCTTTCCCGGCCCAGTTCTTTAAGCAAAGATCGAACCTGGTGGCAGAAGTCACCCTTTACCTCCAGGACCAAGCCGCCAATTCGGTTTTCAGGATCGCTGCATTGGTAGGCGAGCAGTTGCCGGGTAAAGGGATACATGCACCCGCTGGTCTTTCCGCTTCCCACGGCGCCGAAGATGGCGATGCCGGTGAAGAGTCCCCGCTCAGGGATGATGAGCCAGTGAGGGTTCTTTGCCGGAACTGGCTTGGTTGGTTTGTGGATCTCACCAATGACAAGAAAAAGATCTTTTTGCTCCTGAGTGGCGGGATAAGGCGGCAACATAAAGGGCTTCGAACGGGTCCGCCCGGAGCTGTAAATGAAGAGATAAAGGAACGAGGTCAGCAGAGAGAAGGCAAAGAACGGGGTGGCAAACAGGAAAGAGACATAGGAATACTTCAGGAAATAGAAAGCCGTAAGGTCTTTGACCCTGATCAGGTTCAGAAAGAGGTTCATCTGAGGGAAAGGAAACCTGAAATAGAGGGCCAGGCCGGTGACAGAGGCGGCCAGAAATGAAATAAAGGTTCGAATTTCCAATAGTCGCATGATCCGTGGAAGGATTACCGGCTGAGGCTGTGCTCCTGTGTGCGCTCCACCCCGTGGGTTTGTTCGAGCGACCCACCCTGGACTTTGGTGGCAAGTCTTTCACCTTCCAAGTCCACAGCAGTCGTCTTAGTCTGCTGAACTCCCTCCCAATTGCTTCCCTGGCGGTCTAGAGATTGAGGTTGCCCGGAGTCCTGGTAATGGATCACTCCCTCCCAGTGTTCGTTCCTCTGGCGGCCCTCGGCTCGTGTTTTGCCCACATGTGGATTTCCGCTTCGCGGCTCTTCACGAGGCCTCCTCACCGATCTCTCGTCTTGCATTTCTTTGGCGTCGGGAGAATCAGCAGTCTTTGGGTCTTCAGACATTATTGCCACCCTAGGCTTCAGCGCGGGCTGTGATAGTTGCGGCGGCATTGCCCGCATCTGGATTCACGTTCTTGGTCTCGAGGTATGATTGAAATGATGGGTCACTTTGAAAAAGATAGTTCAAGGCTTCTCTGATGACGTAGCTCTGCTCGGAGTCGATGAATTCGCAGTAAGCTTTGAGCCGGATGAGCGTGGCACCGTCAGCCTTGAAAGTGCAGGTCTCAAAAGTGATCTTGGGCTGAGGCTTGATCTTCGGTCCGTTGTTCTTAATGGGCATTGGGTGTCTCCTTTACTATGTCCCGGTATTACCGTGGTAATACGGAAGCATTGACTGAACAGAGGCCAATTGGGACTGGGGAACGGGCGGTGGCGACCCTGGAGTGGGGTGGAACCCTCACGGAACTGGCACGGCACTTGGGACGGTTTTTACCGTGAAAAAGTGGGGTCGCCACCGCCCGTTCCCCAGTCCCCGCATTTGTTCCCGGCTTCCTCGCTGTTGCAGGTTATCTCTCTAATTTGGGGGCACTTGTCGACGCGTAGCGGGTGAAAACGTGGGTGAAAGGAAAGGTGAAAACAAGAAATCGTTCCGTTTTCACCCCAGTTTTCACCTGTAACGTCAGTCCAGATCACCAAACGGGGCATAGGTCTCCTCGATCTTGTAAGTTGTGAAGGATGCCTTTGGAGCTGTTTTCCTTCTATCTAAAGCGCCATCTAAAGAACTTCCATTCCCGACTTTCCACTGCTGATACAAGGCTTCATAGCGCGCTTCTGCGAACTTCTTTCGTGCCTGATTCAGGAAAAGCAGCTCGCCGGGATCCACCTTTTCATATTCCTTCGCCTCCCAGGCCTCTCGGAGGCGGAAGTACTTGAGCTTCTCCAGATCTTCGCTCTCGACCTCCCATCCTGACCTTGCCAACGAGTAAAACAGCTCCTCCGCGCGCTCCCGTTTGTTCGAGATTTGGTAGATGTAGAGCAGGCGAATGTCATCCAGGCGCGCAAACAAACGGGAGTACAGACGCAAATGGTTCATGAAGTCCACAATGCTGGTGTAAGGGCCGGGATCGACGTAGCTGAAGTGGACCACAGGGCGGGGGTGAGAGTTTCCTGATAGGAAGAGAGGGAACTTGTCCACGAAATACCTGAGGGTTGCGGTCTTTGAATTCGGCGTTTTGTATGCCTTGGCTGGCAGATCGGAGACCGGAACCTTCAGCACTTTGGAAAAGAGATGGATTTTTTCCTCTTCGGTTGGCAGGTACTTCTGGTTGGGATTCTGGAGGACATAATCTAGGGTGATGAGCTTGGTCTTAACGTAATCGATCCGGTGGGAGCGGCGGTGTCGAAGGTTTTCGTGACCGATAGCGCGGTAAATAGCTTTCGAGGTGAGATGGAAAACGGCGGCATTCTTGTCGAGTTTATGAGTCCGGCAGTGTCGGTTGCCCTTCAACTTGGTTACAAAGGAATCGATCCTTTTGCCGCCCTTGGTCTCGGCAAACTGGTTGAATTGTCGGGCCAGAAAGACCCCGGAATGCAGGCACACCAGGTGTAGAAAACGAGCCTCAACGTCGTTGTAGCCATAGGCTTTCAATTCTTGGATTGGGGGAAGGTAGTTATTCATCGCGGGTGTTTGATTGGGTTCAGTGCTGGCTTTCTTGCCTGACTCCGCTCTCGCAGATGATGGTGTCCACCGCGAACTGGGCAGCCTGCCGGACCTCTTCAGCAGGGTCATCATCGCAGGCATCCAGGAGAGCATCGATTGCATTTGATGCGCGGAAACTTCTCCATTCCCGCCACGCCTCCCTTTGGATCGAGACCTCTTTGGACTCCAACTGATGGATACATTGCACTGCCAGATTGCCCAGGAACCGGGCTGCTTCTTCCCGATTTTTGGGATCTTCGGAAATGATCAACTCCTGCAGGTTACGGGTTAAATCCGAAATGGACTTCATGGAGCTTCTCCCCCGAAGCTGAGTATCTCGGTTGGAATGGAGTGCTGGTCAGAGGACCGGCCGACATTCCGCCGAGGCACCCCTTCAATATTAAAAGTACTTGAGACGCGGAAATGTTAACGAGGAAACTCGCGAGCGGAGGGAATAAAGAGAGGGATGGGAGAAGATAATGATCGGGTTAAATCGGTTCAGTTCGGTCGGCCAATTGGGATTGGGGTGAAGGGAACTGTCTAACGTCTGCGGCTCACCCGCGGCGGCCGCGTGCCGTTTTCTAGCACCGGGCTCTTCAGAAGTACTCGCTTCCGTCTCCAGCTTCGGCTAAGAAACGGCCAACCTCATCTGACCAGACTCGGTAATCCGTGGCATGGGAATCTGGAACAGTTTCAGCTGAGCCTTGAATTCCGCCCAATTGAAACTGGTCCGTTGACTGCGCCGGTTCAGCCATTTGAAAAGCATCCGCATGGCTTCGGTATAGAATTCCTTCAGCCCCAGGCTATTGTCCTTAATGCCGTAGTAGTTGTAATAGCCTCGTAGCTTCAGTTTCAGCTGCTCCATCAATTCATGGAACCGTACCGACCGGTTTTCCCGACACCACTCGGCAAAACGACTGAGCGAGCTGCGGAGCTTCTTCCGTGCTGTCCGGCGCTTCAGATGCGCCTTCCCGGCCCGGTCCCTGCCCCAGCGAAACTCAAAACCTAGGAATTCAAAGCTGGTCTTTTCCCTTTCCCGGTTAAACTCAATCACCCGGGTCTTGGCTTCGGAAAGTTCCAGCCCAAATTTCTCCAGCCGTTTGCCTAAAACCCTGTAGAAGCGTTCCGCATCTGCTTGGTACTCGAAGGCGCAAACAAAATCATCCGCGTACCGAATCAAACACGCTTCCCCTCGACAGTGTTTCCGGACTACCTTGTGGAACCACAAATCCAGACAGTAGTGCAGGTAGACATTGGCCAACACCGGTGAAATGATTCCCCCCTGCGGGCTTCCCGTTGCCGGGTGGATCACCTGACCATCTTCTTCCAGCACCCCTGCCTTGAGCCACTTCTTAATCAACCACAACAGCCAGCGGTCCTCGATCCGTTCTTGGAGCATCTTCAGCAACCACTCATGATCCAGATGATCGAAGAACCCCTTGATATCGGCTTCCACCACCCACCCGTACCGGCCAAACTGGAGTTTCACCGTCAGCTTGTCCACG
>JBGPHY010000161.1:0-10150 GCA_041484625.1 Terriglobia bacterium
GCTGGTAATCAGCCTGCCCGCCTCAGACACGGCGATGTCTCCTCATGCACAGGCGGACGACTCCGAGGTAGGCGGGCAACGGGGGCGCGAAGCCTTCGAACGGTTGCGCAACGTGGTTGGGCGAGTGGAGTCCTCCTGGCGGCCAGCCAGCGCAGAAGAGGGATTCGAGATTGTGCGCCGGCGGTTGTTCGAGCCCCTGGTCGAGAAGGATCAGTTCGTGGCACGGGATACGGTTGCCCGGGCGTTTTACGACCTTTACCGCATTCAGCAGGCGGAGTTCCCGCCCGAATGTCGCGACTCGGACTACGAGAAACGGCTGAAGGCCGCCTATCCGATCCACCCGGAAGTCTTCGACCGGCTTTACAGTGACTGGTCCACGCTGGCAAAGTTCCAGCGCACCCGCGGTGTGTTACGACTCATGGCGGCGGTGATCCACAGCTTGTGGGAGAAAGGCGATAGGAACCCCCTGATCCTGCCCGCGAACCTCCCAATTGACGACTCGCGAGTGCGATTTGAGCTGACTCGCTACCTCTCGGACAACTGGCTGCCCGTGATCGAAAAGGACGTCGACGGACCCAACGCGCTTCCTTTGCGCCTTGACGGCGAAGTCCCGAACTTGGGCAAATACGCTACCTGCCGGCGCGTGGCCCGCACGATCTACCTGGGCTCAGCACCGACGGCCACGGCGGCCAACCGGGGTGTGGAGGACCGAAGGATCAAACTTGGCTGCGTCATGCCGGGGGGGGAGTCTCCGACGATCTTTGGTGACGCACTGCGGCGCTTGAGTGGAGCAGCAACCTACCTCTACCAGGATTCTGCGCGCTATTGGTATTCGACTCAGCCCACCGTTACGAAAATGGCCGAAGACAGCGCCGAACAGCTTATGCGGAACCCTGACGCGGTCAAGCAGGAGGTCGACAAGCGCCTGCGGATCGACCTGCGCAAGACCGGGGATTTCCCCCGAGCGCATCCATTGCCACAGTCGAGCCAGGACGTGCCCGACGACATGGATGCACGCCTGGTTGTCCTTGGAATAGAACACCCATATAGCAAAGAGCCCGGAAGCGCTGCAGAATCGGCTGCCAAGACCATCTTTGAGTCTCGTGGGAACACCCCTCGCCTTTTCCGCAATGCACTGGTTTTCCTGGCTGTAGACCAGACACGCCTCCAGGACCTGGACGAAGCGGTACGCCGCTATCTCGCCTGGGAATCGCTAGTTGCTGAAAAAGAGACACTCGACCTTTCCCCCCACCAGGTAAAACAAGCTGAGACCCAAAGGGTGAGTGCCGACAGCACGGTTACGGCCCGATTGCCCGAGGCGTATCAGTGGCTGCTGGTTCCCACACAGGCGACCCCTCAAGCATCCATGGCTTGGCAAGCATTCCGGCTCTCGGGGCAGGACACGCTGGCGGGGCGAGCAAGCAAGAAGCTACGAAACGACGAGATGCTCATATCGGCCTACGCCGGTACACAGTTGAGGATGGAGCTGGACCGCGTACCCCTGTGGCGAGGTGATCACGTCTCGATCAAACAGCTCATCGAGGACTTTGCGCGCTACCTTTACTTGCCGCGGCTCAGAGACCCGGGAGTGCTTGTGGGAGCCGTCCGCGACGGGCTCGGGCTGCTGCTCTGGAACCAGGAATCTTTTGCCTATGCCGACAGTTTCGATGAGGCGACCGGCCGTTACCGGGGTCTGCGCTGCGGGCAATACGTCGCAATCTCCGAGGACAACCCAGTGGGACTACTTGTGCGGCCGGAGGTGGCCCAGAAGCAGAGAGAGGCAGAAGTGCCAGGTGTTCCTGCCGGGATCACTGGGGGGCCAGGGGCGACTCCGCCGACCGGGACGACGGGGGGAATAACCACCGGAGCGGGCATCACTCCCCCTCCTGCAGTTGCTGCGGCCCCCAAGCGCTTTCATGGTGCCGCCACCCTGAATCCTACGCGCGTTGGGTTGGATGCAAGCCGCATCGCTGACGAGGTCATTGCCCACCTCTCGGGGCTCGTGGGTTCGACCGTTAAGGTGACACTGGAGATCGAAGCCGAAATCCCTTCCGGGGCGCCAGACCACGTGGTGCGAACCGTCACGGAGAATTGCCGGTCCTTGAAGTTTACAAGCCACGGGTTTGAAGAGGAGTAGAGGAAGGGACGTGGTTGCAGCATTTGAGAACCAGTTCCAGAACTGCCGCTAAAGCCTTTGCCGAGCGAATATTTGACTTATCCCCTCTAAGCATTTGCTCGCTATTTTCAACGTTGATCCAAGCTGATATGAGTTACCTCTTGGTAAGATCATGGCTTGAAAAAGAAGATGAGGGAGTGCCATTCGAAGCGATTAGTAAGGAGATCCAACAGAACAGGACTTCAAGTTGACTCAAAAACGCCATGAACACACTGAACCGTATTGAAGGTGAACACATCGGACGTCTCAAGCCGGAGGAATTGGTTAGACTGTTGCGGATACTTCTCCATTCTGAAGCAGTGAAGAGGAACGTCTTGAAACACGGGATCCACGTCCCACTTGAAATCTTTGTCCCTGATGGAGGTGAAGATGGGAGGTGGAAGGGTGGTATCGAGCCTTCTGATTACATTCCGAATTCTTTTACCGTTTACCAGTCCAAGGCAGAGGGCATGACCCCTACCGAATGCAGGAAGGAACTACTCCCTCCGGTTCCAATGGGAGTGCCCAAACTCAAGGAAAAAGCAAAAGAGGTGCTAGAAGGAGGGAATGCGACTCAGGAAAGCAGTACCAGCCGACGCGGACTTCCTCGAGGAAGACCGTCTGGAAATGTTGAACACCGGGGGTGGACATCCTGGAAGTTATAAAGAGGGTGTGGAGGGTCGCGCTCGGCTGTGGCCTTTTCCGCAAACCAATAACAAGCTCATGACGGCGCTTTCCTCTTCACCTCAGTCCAATGAGTCCAGAGCGGGGCCCAGTTTACTCCATCAGCGGGACTTCAACAGACACCTGGATGTCGATCAGTTGGTTAAGAACATTTTCAACCTGCAGAAAACGCACCGCTCTCTTGGCGGGCATGACCTTCACAACCTTGTCATAGGTTTTTTCAATCAAGGCCGTGCGCTTCTTCTGAACCTCAATACTACGCTTGGCCAGGTCGTTGGCCATTGCGTCAGTTACTTGCTGGTAGTTGTCGGCGTAGGTCTTGATAATCCCTCTGAGTCTGAAAATCCGACCTATGCTGGAAAGGTCGTATAGAACCGCAGTGCTCACTGCCAATCCAAATAAAATTCTCCGTCAGGCCAACACAATGTCTGTCTATGTTGTCCTTGACGAGGATCCCCCCATACAAAGATTCACCTGGCCTGTGTGGACTGGAGGGTTAGCTGGAACGGTTCAGCCAGGGTGAAATCCAGCTTGGTTTCAGACGGGATCCGGACTTCCTTTCCGTGTGTCAAAGCCTGTACTGCCATGGCCCCTCCCCCTCCGACACCCGCACCAATGGCTGCGCCCTTCCCTCCACCGGCAATTCCCCCGATCAGTGCTCCCACCCCAGCGCCGATGGCGGTCCTCGTGGCGGTCTGCTTGCCTCGCGAGCCCCCCGCCTCCTTCACCGTGCTACTGGTCAGCGGAATAGACTTACCCTGAACGACTAATCGGTCCAGAGCGACTTCCAACTCGCTGGAGCCCTTGATGTGTCCGGCGGATTTGGCATTAATCAGCTTGACATACACGTCGGCACCCTTCTGGACCACGACCTGGTTTCTGACTGTCACGGGAGCATAAAGAGAAGCCTGGAACGTGGAACCGGGCTGACTCGACTTGGAATTGATCGAGTCGATCATTTGTACCCGGATCTCTGTCCCGGCTAGGACAGCCACGATCTTAGGTTGAGGTGGAGCTGGCTTGGCAGGTACAGCGACAGGTGTTGCGCCTTCGGTCTTGGCTAAACTTTGCCCTTTTGGCACGGCGGCCTCGCCTACAGGTTGTAGCGGCTCAGTTTGTATCCCTGCAACCTGCATCGAGTCGACGACCTTGTTGACTCCCGGGGTTTCACTGGCCAGTTTGTAGGCCTGCAAACGCGCCGCGTCCCCGGACACTGGACCCGACAAGGTCACTTCCCCCTTGACCGCGGAAATCTGAATCGACTCGTTCTTCAACTGGGCATCAGAGTAAAACTTGGCCTGGATGGCCTGGGTGACTGAATCATCTGTTGGTGCCTTCGAGCAAGCAGCCAGTCCCAATGCCAAAACAAGCACCAACCAAACAAATCGGACTGGAGTAATGAAATGAGTGCTCATTGGTTTTCATCCTTTCTTGTTTTCGAAATTGATTTAGCTGGTTTTCCCGGTTGTAACCCCTCCCGGGAACCAGTTCCCTTCGGGCCTCAGACGGTTCCATCCTGCTGTTGTTTACTGTCTTTTGCCGTCCGTCGTTTGATAATCACGGCTGTCAGATCATCTTGCTGGGGAGTTCCTGCAGTGAATTTCAAGACAGCTGAATACAATTGGGAAATGATTTGCCGGACCGGCAGATCCTTGCCGGCCTGAATAACCTCCCCGAGCCGGTCCACCCCAAACCAACCGGCGGACGGCAAATCTGCCTGTAAACCAATTAATTAACGGAACCCTCGGAAAGAATCGCTAGACTAACACATTTTTCAAGGGGATGTTCACCGAAACTAACAATCCCTATCGAGGCTCGAATTTGCTATTCGAGTAACTTAGAAACGTGCGAGGATCTATTTTACTTCCTTATCCTGTGTAACCTTGGTCATCAGAGAACTCCTGGAGGGGTTGATGGGAAGAAATATTGCCGGGAGAATTCAACAATTCAATAAAGACCGAAACCCGGACAGGTTGCGGCTGAAGTACCAGCTCATGAAAGAAGACAGCTTTGCCTTCTTTCGAGGAACCTGTCACCTGTTCTACGAGGACTGGCCTCAACAGACGCCGATGGACAAGGCTCCGCTGGTCTGGATTTGCGGCGATCTGCATCTGCAGAACTTTGGCAGCTATAAAGGCGACAACAGGCTGGTCTATTTTGACATCAATGATTTTGACGAGGCTGTACTGGCGCCAGCCACCTGGGAGTTAGCCCGTTTCCTGACCAGCGTGCTGGTCTCAGCCCGGACCCAGAGCCTGAAAGAACCAGAGGCCATTGCGCTGTGCCTCTCCTTTCTGCAGGCTCATGCGAATGCCCTTGCCAAAGGCAAAGCCCGCATGGTGGAGGCTGACACGGCGGACGGTATGGTGAAAGACCTCTTGGCTGGTGTCAAAGAGCGGCCGCGCAAAGACTTTCTAGACAAGCGCTGTGAGAAGAAAATCGGGAAACGCAGGCTGCTCATTGACGATAGGCGATTTGCAGCCGTGAATGCCGAGGAGCGGTCACATGTGGAAGTCGTTATGAAGTCGTGGGCATCCCAACAACAGAACCCGGGATTTTTTGAACCGCATGACGTAGCTCATCGGATAGCCGGTGTGGGGAGCTTGGGGGTCGACCGGTATGTACTGTTAGTGGAAGGGAAGGGATCACCTGACCAGAACTATTTAATAGACCTCAAGGAAGCAGTCCCCTCATCGCTTCAACCCTACTTAGGTGTCCGGCAGCCGACTTGGAGCAATGAAGCGGAACGGATGGTCGCTATTCAGGAGAGGGTGCAGGGGACTAGCCCGGCATTGCTTGCAGCCGTTGTCATGAACCACAAGGCCTATGTGCTGCGGGAACTGCAGCCAGACCAGGACAAGATCGATTTAATCAACTGGCACGGGAAGTTGCGCCGGCTGGAGGCAGTGGTTGAAACGATGGGTAATGTGGTTGCCTGGGCCGAGTTGCGCAGCGGGGGACGCCAGGGTTCGGCCATTGCGGATGAATTGATAGCCTTTGCTCAGGCTTTCGCCTGGCAAGCCGAGTTGCTGGAGTATGCGCGTCACTATGCTCTCCAGGTTGAGGCGGACTATCTCGAATTCTCCAACAGTATGACCCTCTCGCCTTCAGTCTAATCCGGTAGCGGCGAGACCCGAGCGGGAATTCTAGCTCTCGTCGGCAAGGCCTATCCTGGAAAGGCGATAGCGCAAGGCGTTGCGAGAGAGACCCAGCAAGCGAGCGGCTTGACTCTTGTTGTGGTTGCTGCGACGCAAGGCTTCGCGAATCATTTCATCTTCCCATTGCTCCAGGGTCATTCCTTCAGGCAGGAATGAAGGGGGAGGCCCGGAAGACTTGGCGGCGGAGGTGTCCAGTCGAATGTCTTCCACCTGGAGCACTTCCCCCTCTGCAAAGGCCACAGCCCGCTCTATGATGTTTTCCAATTCCCGAATGTTGCCGGGCCAGTGGAAGTTCATCAACCTTTCCAGTGCCTCGGGCTGGATTCCGCGAAGAGTCTTCCCCGACTCCCGGACGAACCGCTGGATGAAGTGATCGACCAGGTAAGGAATATCCTCCTTGTGTTCTCGCAGGGGAGGAAGGCTGATCGGAACCACGTTCAGCCGGTAGTAAAGATCCTCGCGGAAGGTTCCCTGCTCCAGGGCGGCGCGCAGGTCGCGGTTGGTTGCCGCCACCAGTCGAACATCCACCTTGAGGGTCTTGGTGCCGCCCAACCGCTCAAACTGGCGTTCCTGCAAGACCCCCAGCAGTTTCACCTGGATAGTCCCCGGTACGTCTCCTACTTCGTCCAGGAAGATGGTACCTTTGTCGGCCAGCTCAAATTTGCCTGGTTTGCTTGCGATGGCGCCGGTGAAAGCTCCCTTCTCAAATCCGAAAAGTTCGCTCTCTAGCAGGTTCTCCGGGATGGCAGTGCAATTGATCTTGACGAAAGGTCCCGAGGACCGCCGCGAATGTTCATGAATGGCACGGGCAATCAGGTCCTTGCCCACTCCGCTCTCCCCTCCCAGGAGGACTGTCGAGTTAGTGGGAGCCACACGAGCCACTGTCGCCAATACCTCCTGCATGGCAGGGCTGTGGGCCACAATGTTGCGAAACTCATAGCGCTGCCCGAGGGCCTCACGTAACGACCGATTCTCTTCAATCAGGCGGTGAACCTGCAGTTCCTTACGGACGATCAGCTTGATTTCCTCCAGAGAGAAAGGTTTCAACACGTAGTCGCTGGCACCGGCTTTCATGGCTTCCACGGCTGTCTCCACGGTACCGAAGGCTGTCATCACTACCACCGGGACTGCGGCATGGGTCCGTTTGACTTCCTGCAGGAGTTCCAGCCCAGTGATACCCGGGAGCTTCAAATCCGTCAGTACCAGGTCAATTGGCTCCTGGCGCAATATCTTCAAACCCGTTTCGGCGTCCACAGCCAAAAATACGGCGTGTCCCTCCTCGGCCAGATTGAGTTCCAGCAGGCGAAGCATTTTCGGTTCGTCTTCAACCACCAGGATGCAGGACATTTGCGGGTCCCTTCGGATACGAAGCTCCAAGTCTTCCAACGTGGATTATAAGCCTAGTTATGAGTCTCCGTGCCAGCCCCAAATCTCTCTTTTACAGGGATTGATGGTCAACGATCCGGCTCTGGAGCGAGTGTTACAATTTGACTATTCGAGTATTCAAGCGAGAGCAGATCTCCGTTCAGGAGCTGTCAACCTGGGACCCCTCCTCGAGCAATGGTTGAGCATTCGGAAGGAAGACCCTGAAACAGGCGCCTTTCCCAGTGGTATTCAGAACGCGAAGCCAGCCGCGGTGATCGTCCACGATCTTGGAGACAATAGACAATCCCAAGCCTACGCCGTTGCTCTTGGTAGTGAAGAATGGATTGAAAATCTGCTCCCACAATTCCGGCGGGATGCCGGGTCCACTATCTTCAATGTCAATGGACACGCCCTGTCGTCCTTCTGATTCGGCGGGAGTTATTGTCAACTTGAGAGTTCCTCCTTCCGGCATAGCTTCAAGGGCATTGAGGACCAGATTGGTGAAGACCTGCTCACAAAGTCCAGCATCCACAAGGGCCGATAGTGGCTCCGCAGGATAACGTCGCTCGATCTCAACTTTGGATTGCGGCCAGCGAATTTGCACCGCATGGAGAGCTTGTTCCAGGATCGGGACCACTTCCTGCAGGTGCAGCTCCGGCTTCAGTGGCCGGACGAAATCGAGGAAGCGGCTAACTAGCCCATTCAGCCAGTTCGCTTCGCTGTAGATGTAGCTGACCAGTTCCACGGTCACGGGGTCGGAGGACCGGAGTTTCCGGTTCAGCATTTCCGCAGATCCTTTAATGACTCCCAGCGGGTTGCGGATCTCATGCGCCAGTCCCGCGGAAAGCTGGCCCAGAGCTGCCAGACGCTCCAAGCGGCGAGCCTCCTCCTAGGCCTGAGCCAGCCGCCGGTTGGTTTCTGCCAGTGTCTCCGCCAGCTCTCGATAGCGCCGCGTTTGTCGGCGGTTTTCCGACACGAATTGGTTGACGGCAATCGCCGCCATAAAAAGGAAGAGGTTGCGCATCACCAGTTCCGAAAGGCCGGCAGGTGTCAATTCGTAATCCTGCAACGCCGGAAGCAGGTAGGAGCAATACGCGGCAGAGACCAGCGACGTCCAGAACACGGTCCCCCACAAGCCATAGAGCGTTGCCGCAGAAACCACGGGAAGGTAATAAATCAGATAGTAACTGCTGTTGATTGGGACCTCTTCGGTGTGTCCGACCAGGAGCGTTGCCAGGAGAATCTTGACCAGAACAACGTATGCCCGGGCGCGAGAGGGTGGCAAACGCCTGAGGACGGAGCGCTCGAAAATCTGGAAGAGACCGATCCCAACCAGGGTAAGTTGCTTGTGAATCTCGCCGACGGGAGGGACAATCGCCAGGCTCCCCAACAAGACCGACCACAGCACATCCAGCCAGGCCCTTCGCGAGGGTTTCTGCTCCGGAGCTGGAAACTGGACTTCCGGCCTCTCTCCGGCTTTCGGTACCGTTGCCGGAGTATTCGCTGTATCTGAAGTGTCTTGATTGGACTTGATGGTCACCAGACGGCCTCCAAATCCGAGATTCATAGTTAACCCGTTGAGACACACGGTAGCATGTTCTACGGAAGGGCCGGTAAGGATTTTCCGAGAGACGCCTTATGTCCCCTGTTTTGGTCCACCGATTTGGGAGTTAAGTTAAATAGAATCCCTGCAAAGGAAGCGATGACCCGGAGTCCGGCGTTTGCTTGTGCCCCGGCTAATGGCAAACACCTGAATCCAGGAGGGCTCGAGTATGAGGACCTGCGGAGTTTGCGGGGAAGCCCACGCCTAACACCGTGGGCTCTCCTCTGCCACCCTGTGTGTAGACTCAGGATTTTCTCTGAGAGACAACCGGCACCCGCGCTTATCTCCGGCTGCGGCCCCCGCCCGAGCGTGAAGTTGATGCAGATGCCGACCCGCGGCTATCGCTCCGTGTGACCTGTCGGCCCCCTCCGTCTCCACCCCGATAACTCCGTTCAGTTACGATCGGCTTGTTCATTTGAAGAGGCGGCCGTCCGGAACTGCGCGGCACGTCGTAACTTCTGGGCCTCCCCCGAGGAATTGAAACCTCCGGCCGTGCCGAAGACCTCATATCGTTTCGCATTGAGGACCTCTCGTCACTTTGGACGGAGTACCGATCCCCGGTGGGACGGCTGGACCCTGGGCGGAAAGAAGGGGACGGCTCGGACCGAGTAAAGCGGTCCCAACGGTTCTGGTCCGAGAAAGGCCTCGCCGAGGGAGCGTTGCTGGCTGGATTGGAGGGGTTAGCATTTCGAGAAGGAGTGACCACAGATGGACGGGCGTAACGGTCGGTCACGGCAGGGGCCTGGCTGTCGCGAACAGAAACCCGGGAGTGATCTGGCGCAGTCTCCCGCGAGAAACCCTTCCAGGCAGGATTGCCAGCTTGACGGGATGCCGGCGGCGGGCTCGGTTGACTGCCTGTGCTGGCAACCGAAGCACGTGGGGCCTCGCGATTAATCCGTTCTGGACTCCCGGTTCGTGACAGCCCTGCCGGCGCAGAACGATCAAAGCGCTGCCAGCTGGTCTGCCCCGCAGCGGCAGCACTGTTGGAGGCAGTGCGTTCGACCGATCTGTTCAAGGAACGGTCCAGCTGGTTGCGCTGGCTGGAGAGATTGGAAGGCGTTGAGACGCCCGCAGCTCGAACACCTGCAACTCCTGAACGTCCCGATGAATCCTTAGAGACAGGCACAACAGTGGTCATAGCGGTGCCTCCCCGCACCGCTTCCACGGAGCGAACGCCCGCCACAA
>JBGPHY010000162.1:0-10150 GCA_041484625.1 Terriglobia bacterium
ATTATATACAACCATTTGATCTATCATCAGTACCCGGTAAAAGCATGGATGTCGATCATACCGCGCTGTATAAGGTCCCTGCCGCACGGTTACTCAGAATTCCAGGCGTAACGCAAATCGATAACCCTAAATTGCAGTTGTTCCTATTCGAGGATTTCTTGACCGATGAGGAATGCGATGAGCTGGTAAGTATTATCAATAAGAACCTGCGTCCCTCGACCATCACCATATATGCCGAGGGTTTCCGCACCAGTAAAACCAGCGATCTTTCACTGCTGAATAGCCCGATTGTAAATAAGATGGAAAATAAAATCGCCAGCGCTCTGGGCATTTCCCTGCCGTATGCGGAAGGCATACAGGCGCAAAAATATGAGGTTGGGCAGGAATTCAAACCGCACACGGATTTCTTTGAACCGGGAACGGATGAATATAAAGAACACGCCGGTGCACGCGGCAACCGCACATGGACCTTTATGGTCTATCTGAATAACACCACCAAAGGCGGCGGTACGTGCTTCGTCAATCTGGATAAAACCTTTTACCCCAAAAAAAGATCGGCGGTTATCTGGAACAATCTGTACATCAACGGGCAGCCCAACCGTGATTCTCGAAAGCGGACTAGGTGTACCTGCGCTCGGTTGGTATCAGGTGCAGCCGGAGATTGCGAAATTCACACGGGTTTGTTCCTACGATCGCGCCGGGTACGGATGGAGTACTCCCGGCCCGATGCCGCGCACAAGCGATCAAGTCATCAACGAACTCCATGCCCTATTAACAAAATCGGGGGAAAAGGGGCCCTACGTGCTGGTCGCGCATTCTCTCGGTGGATTTTACGCGCGCATCTACACAGCACGTTACCCGGGGGAAGTGGCCGGCCTGGTTCTGGTGGACACCTCGCATGAAGATCAGGTCAGCCGCTTGCCACCTGGTTTGCAAAAGCTAATGGCAGATCAGAACGAAAAGTTAAGAAAAGAAACGCAATTGGCGCCATGGCTGATTCATACCGGCTTCGCGAGGCTGACGTCCTCATTGGAGGCTCCGGCAAGCCTTTCTTTGGAGAAACGTCGGGAATTTCGATACCTGGAACTCCAGACCAAGTATGTGGACGCAACGGCGTCAGAGATGGCCCTTTTCGAGAATAGTGCCGCGCAGGTGCGCAAAGCCGGAGATTTGGGAAACCGTCCGCTGATCGTTCTAAGTGCCGGCAAGGCTGCGGAGGAGGGCCTGCCCAAGAGCGTGAGCAAAAAGGAAATGTCGGAGTTTCAGCAGACCTGGATCCATGATCTGCAAGTTAGGGAAACTCATCTATCCACGAAGGGAAAGCAGATCGTCGTGGAGGACAGCGATCACATGATCCCGATTGAGCGCCCCCAACCCATTATCGATGCAACGCGCGAAGTCATCGAAGCGATTCGTGCCACGATGAATTCATCGAACCCCGCTTCGCACTGATAGCTTGCTACTGCTCTGATTGTCGGTGTCTCACCGATGCTAATTGGCAAAGGGTAGTTCCATTGCAATGGCCTAACTCACTCCGTATGCCTTAATCCTGAATCCATTCAAGAAACCGCTGGCGTGCAACAGTTATTGAAATAGCTTGACAAACTGCAACACTCGTTGTATTTCGTTTGACCAAGGTTGGAACAAGCCAGTTCTTCTTTGCTCAAAAAATGGAAGGCCCGCTGCCGAATGGCTGGCGGGGGAAAGAAAACGGTGAGCATGTCTTTGACAGGGGTCTCAGTGTCGGCTGAGAAAAACCAGAAGAGTCGCATGGCGGGTCAATCGCATACACCCCGCCAAGGTCAGACCGCACTGGAGGTGCGGTTTTCGCGCTCGCAGGGAGAGTTGAGTCCCAGCCGGCGGAAGCTGCTTCGGATGATCCTGGAGAACCCCGAAGATACCTATTTTCTGTCGTCCCGCGAAATGGCAAAGCGGTACCAGGTGGATGCGGCCACCATTGTCAGAACCATTCAGGCACTCGGTTACAAGAAATTCGCGGAGTTCATATCGGACCTGCGTTCGCACTTCGTCACGCGAATTACGCCGTACTCGGTTCTGAAAGCAGCTTCCAAAGAGAAGAAGACCGTTAGCGACCGCATACGCCATAGCCTGGACCTTGACATGCGAAATCTCCAGGCGCTCCAGTCCACGATAAATACCAAACAAATTATTGCTCTCTCGAAAAGAGTAAAGGACGCGCACCGTATTCTGATTGTGGGGATCGATTTGGCGGCTGCGCTGAGTTGGTATCTTGCCTACGGCTTAATGAGCTTGGGATTCGCCGCTGACGCACCTGTGGGAAGCACGGGGAATGTCCAACGCCGCATCCGCACTCTGACACGCAAAGACCTTTTGATTGCGATCAGTTTTGGCCAGTGTCTGCGTGACACGGTGGAGGCCGCACAGCGCGCGAAGAAGCAGGGCGTTCCGACGTTTGGCATTACGGACATTGAAACGACACCCATCGCACGGGTCTGCGACGAGTCTTTCATTGCCTCGGCGACAAGCTCCTCGTTCAGTGGATCCTATGTGGCGCCACTCGCGCTCATGGGCGCCATTCTCGTGGCCTGCGCGCACACGCAAACTTCGCGATCGCTTCAGTTGTTACGGAGAAGCGAGGAGGAAGACCGCACCGATCATCGGTGGTTTGCCCCTTTTTGGGAAGGGAAGGAAACAAACGGATCGGAATGAGTTTCGTTGTGGCACCAGATTATGTTCGTTGCTGAGAGGAGCGTTCGCCATGAATTGTTGCTCAATCTATTCTTCGCGATCCAGTCGATTTTTGCTTTCCTTAGTGGTCTTGGTGTTTCTAATTCTCGCGCCGCGATCGCAAGCGCAAACCACCTCCACCATCACCGGCACCGTCACGGACAAGCAGGGCCTGGCCGTGGCCGGCGCGGAACTTCAGCTCGTCGGAGTCTCCGTCGTTGCCGGACGCACCGCCACCACGGATGCGCATGGTGAATTTCACATTGCCGCTCTGCCCCCAGGCACCTACAAGCTCACCGTGTCCCGCGAAGGTTTTCGCACCCGCCTCTCCAGCGACCTCGAAGTCTCCCTTAACCGCACCCTTAACTACGACGTCCAACTCGAAGTCGGCAGCACCCACGAACAAATCGAAGTCTCTGGCGACATCCCGCTCCTCGAAACGCAGAGCTCCGCGCAGAGCACCACCATCATGCCGCGAGACATCACGGACATCCCCATTAATGGCAGGAACTACCTGGACCTCCTGCAGTTGGTTCCCGGTGTGGCCATCAATCGGCAAGCAGATACGGGATCTGACAACGCAGTTCCCGTGCTAGGAGAACGTGGAAATAACACCAGCTTTCTGATCGATGGTTTGTCGAATCGAAATGAAGTTAATGGAGGGGCAGCGGCGCAGTTCAACCAAGAGACGATTGCGGAATTCCAGGTCATCACCACGGGTTACGCTGCGGAATTCGGCCACGCCTCAGGCGGAATCGTAAACGTAATCACAAAGTCCGGGACCAACGACATCCACGGAGTGGCCTCAGCCTACCACCGTAACAGCGCCTTTGATACATCGGATACATCCGCCAACGTGCCCTACTTGCTGCGCTGGGACTACAGCCTTGCGCTGGGAGGGCCGCTCATCAAGGACAAAGTATTCTGGTTCCTCTCCGCCGAAGGCATCCATGAGAATCGGCAGCTGAACTTTACAATCCCGGCCAACACGATTCCGTCGATTCGGCAGTCGGAGTTGCAATACGGCACCCCATCGACGGACCGCGAGGCGCGAGCATTCGGAAAAGTCGATGAAATACTGGGCAGACACCATCTGACGGAGCAGTTCAACTACACCAATGCGCACATTGGGAATTTCCTGCCTCTTTCTTCATCCACAAACCTTCCCTCTACACGGCAGAACTACGGATCAACAAGCTTGTTGATCGGCGGGAGCGATACTGCAACGCTGGGAGACGCGAGCAATCCCTGGATTCTGACCCTGCGGGGAGAATACCGGCACGACCCATCCAGCATAGGCCCAGCCCATCCCCAGGCCGGGCCATTTACGATATTCAATCTTTTCAGCAGTTATACGACGGGAGGAATTTTCGGGGATATCCAGCCGCAGCTTACCTTTGGGTCGATCACATCGACCTCCGAACTCGACCAGAAGTATGGCATTTTTGGTGCGAGCCTTGCCAGGACCTTCGGGAAGCACACGGCCAAATTTGGTTGGGACTTTGAACGCACGCACGTGGATGGGATGGAGGCGTCCCTCCAGGAGAATCAGCTCTTTGCCACGGAGGCTGATTATGATCAGTTCGGTCCCATCAATGCTGGCTTTTTCTTGTTGTACACCGTGGGCGGAGCGACACCAGCCGACAGTAAGATCAAGCTTCGCAACAACTACAACGGCCTTTATGCGATGGACGACTGGAAAATTACCCGGAAACTAACCGTCAATGCGGGACTTCGCTGGGATTACGACAGTCAGTTCAAAGATAAGACCCAGTTTTCCCCCCGTATAGGATTTGCATGGTCAATCAACTCCAAGACCGTTCTGCGTGGAAGTTGGGGATATTTCTACGATCACTTCCGATTGGGGATCGCCAGAGATGTACCTGGCTTTGGAGGAGCAAATCTTCAAGCCATCCAGCCGCTCTCCTATCCACGGTTGTTTTACGGAGTACCGTCGATCGCACCCGCCCTGTTCGGTTTGTGCCTCGATCCGGTGCGTACCGACGCGCAAATTGCGGCGCAGGGCTTAAGCTGTCCATATCCGTTCGACCCGCCTGGGACCCCGCTGTATGGCGTGGACCACCTGAACAATGTTGTGGCTGGTGGTCACGCGCCCATTCCAGCAAACTCGGTAGTTAACCAGAGTAACGTCCAACAATTGACTGGATTGGACCCGCAGACATACCTGACTCAAGCAACTTCAGCCATTGGCCGACAACCAGGCTACCTGTTCTGGGGTCCTTATGGTGCTTTGTCCTATCTGATCAACCCTGCTGGGGGGTATCCCGTAACGGTTGACCCGAGTTTTTCGACCCCCTACACGAACAGTTTTAATCTCGGAATTCAGCGTCAAATTTCGACAGATTGGGCCGTCTCCGTCGACTACTACCACAAGAATATCAACGACATTCTCGGTATTCGGCAAACCAATCTGCCTTTTGAATCGCGAATCGCCAATGATTTCAGCGGGTTTTTTGTAAACGGATTCGGTCCGTGGTATTCAGGGAAGTACGACGCCGGAATACTCTCGTTTCAAAAAAGGATGAGTCACCGCTTCACGCTGGGCGGCAGCTATTCTTACGTCGCGGAGAATGACAACGCGCTGTGTTCCGGACTGGATTCCACGCTAACGGGGGTGTGCTACCCCACGGATAGCTTCCGGGGCGTGGTGCCGGTCGTAACCGACCCTGGAAATGTCTCCACCGGCGGTACCTGCAAGGGCGGAACGAACGCCTCCGCAGCCTTCTTCGCATGCAACGGAGACTATGTTCCCCAAGCGGGCAAATTCTACAATGGCGCTGACCTGGACAAAGGGCCATCAGACTTTGCCTTAAGGCAGACATTTCAGTTCCATGGTCTGGTCGATCTGCCTTGGGGTTTTGAACTCAGTTCTATCTTTCGGGCCCAGAGTGGCTTCCATTACACGCAATCGGCGCTGGTGCCGCTGGATCAAGACGGCAACAGCAATTACAACCAGCGCGACCTGAAGACGGGCCGAAATCAATTTGTTTCGCCCGCATTCGTCAACATGGATCTGCGCATCGCCAAGACATTCTCCATTGGCGAGCGTGTCAAGGTTCAAGCACTCTTCGAGTTTTTCAACCTATTCAGCGGCGCGAACCCTGCAGCCATCCAAGCTTCCCAGACCGTAAGTCCGTTGCCGCCAAATTCCTTGGCCTTTGGCGCGGTCTCCCAATATCTTCCGGGCAGGGAAGGGCAAATCGGGTTGCGTATCACGTTCTAACGTTTCCCTGCTCTAAGGCAATACCAGCTGGGAATAGGGAAGTAGCCGTGGTTGATTCGAGTGCAGGCAGAGACAGGCTTTGCGAAGCTTGGCGTGAATCAGGAGGAATTCATGAAGAAGGCAATCCGGATCATAAGCGCCTTCGCGTTCTCTGTGATCGTCTTTGCCTTGGGGAGGACATCTTTAGCGCAAACGTCAAAAGAAACTCCCCCGTCTCGGTTAGCGGCAAATCATCCTAAGGTACTCATCATTTACGACATGGAAGGAGTCTCCGGGATCGCTCATCCTGATTACACGCGCTTCGACCGCCCCGCCGAATACGCCATGGGTCGCAAGTGGCTCACCTCCGACGTGAACGCGGCCGTCCGCGGCCTTGCGGCAGGAGGCGGGGGGCCGATTTGGGTGCAAGACGCTCATGGGTCAGGCAATTCGAACGAACCGGACATTCTGGTGGATCAGCTCGATGCCCACGCGGCTTTCGATTTCCGGCCCTATCCATTCGACCCCTATTCCACGGGAATCGATGGGTCCGTGGATGCGATCGTTTGCATCGGGATGCACGCACGGGCCAATACGCCCGGATTTGAAGCGCACACCTATACGGTTGATGTGGATTTTCGAGTGAACGAGGTGGAGTTTTCAGAGACCCACATCATTGCAGCATCAGCGGCACGATGGGGCATTCCAGTGATTATGGTCTCGGGCGACAATGTTCTGGAAGAACAGTTAAAGCCGGATTTCTCCGAACTCGAGTATGCCACGGTGAAAACCGCCAAGAGCCACTCCGTGGCAGAGCCGTTTGCCCCGCAAGAAGCCGAAAAGCGGATTGAAACTGCCGCGCATCAAGCGATGCAGAAATTCCTGGCTGGAAAATTCCGGCCCTACTACCTGCCGCCGCCATACGATTTCAAGCTTTCGTTCCCGGACTACGAAGAAGCGGAGGGTGCAGCGCAAAATCATCTCGTCGAGCGTGACGGCGATTTGGCGGTCAGGTTTCGGAGGAACTCTTTTGTCGAAGGGTACGAAATCGCAAAGACTTCCATCGAGCTGGCCGTACAACAATCCATCACGGCCATGCTGACGCGCCTTCTTTCTCAAGATGCGGCGGGCCGGAAGTCTCTCCAGCAACTCGAAGATGCCGTCTTTCAAAGATGGCTGGACCGAGATCATGCGCCGGAGTGGTCAAAACCCGGGCCGCGACCTGCTGCGAAGAAGCGTTATTACGGTGACAACTAGGAGCTGGCAGTTTTCACAAATCGTAATTCCGTAAGGCAAGCAATGGATGGGTGCCTATGTTCTCAGAAAGGAACGCGAGGAAGTACGCCCCAATACGAAATGGAAGATACAGACAGGCCCCGTGACATTTATTCCTCGAGTTGCCGATGACCACGATTCGCTCACTCTGCCTGTGTCTTGCTTTCCTTCTCGCTGTTCTTGGCGCGGGTCTCGCTTGTGCCGAGGATAAGGACAAGAAAGAGGAATTGCCGCACCCAAAGACGCTCGAGGAACTCAAGTCTGCCATGCAAAAGGTCCTCGAAAAGGAGCATGTTCCTGGCGCAGGCGTAGCGCTGGCCTTGGGTGGGGAAATTTTGTGGTGTGGAGGATTCGGCAACGCGGACGTCGCTGCGGGCCGCAATATTACCTGCGAAACGGAATTCCGCGTCGGTTACGTCAGCAAGTCATTCGTCTCCTTGGCGCTGCTGAAGCTCTCCGAAGAAGGCAAGATCGATTTAGACGCCAAGTTAGCGGATATTGCGCCGGAAATTCCAATGAAAAATCCGTGGGGTACCACCAGCCCCGTGCGCATCGCCAACGTGCTGGAGCTAAGGGTTTGGGCGCCGTAATCGCAGTGTTGTTGTCACGTTCTAGATAGGCGAATTGTTGCGTGAATCAGGGGAAAACAATGAAGAAGGCAATCCGAATTGCAAGTCTGTTCGTTTTCGCGATGGCTACGTTTGTTTTGGTCGACCCGTCACGATCGCAAACGTCAAAAGAAACGACCGCGCCCCTTGCGGCGAAAGAGGTTGCCGCGGCAAATGTAGCGGCGGAGCACACTGCAGGGTCTCACCAATTGACTGCCGCCGACCTGGAAGCATTTCTTGACGGCTTTATGCCTTCGCAACTTAATCGAGAGGACATCGCTGGGGCGGTAATCGCCATCGTCAAAGACGGCAAAGTGATCTTTGCCAAGGGATATGGGTATTCCGATATGGATAAGCGCACGCCCGTCACGGCGGACAGTACGCTCTTTCGCCCTGGTTCCATTTCCAAGCTGTTCACCTGGACTTCGGTCATGCAATTGGCTGAGCAGGGCAAGCTGGACTTGGACAAGGATATGAATGAATACCTGGACTTCAAAATCCCGCCGGCCTTTGGGAAGCCGATCACTCTGAAAAACATCATGACCCACACACCGGGATTCGAGGAAATAGGCCGTGACCTTTTTGTCGCGGATGCTCAGCATATGCACAGCCTCGAACAGTATCTGAAGCACCACGTTCCGGATCGTATTTTCCCGCCCGGAGTTGTGCCGGCCTACTCGAACTATGCAACGGCGCTAGCCGGGTACATTGTGCAGCGGGTGTCGGGAAAGCCGCTCGACCAGTATGTTCGGGACAATATTTTTTCTCCTCTGGAGATGCGACGCACCACTTTTGTGCAGCCGCTGCCGGACAATCTGAAGCCGATGATGTCCAATGGCTACAAGAAAGCCTCCGAAAAACCCCAGCCATATGAGTTCGTGGAGGCCTATCCTGCCGGCAGTGTTTCGACTACCGCGTTGGATATGAGCAACTTCATGATTGCTCACCTCCAGGACGGTCAGTTCGGAGATAAGCAAATTCTCAAGCCAGATACGGCGAAGCAGATGCACTCGCGGCTTTTCGGTACGGATGACCGCTTGAATGGTATGGCCTATGGTTTTTATGAAGAATCGCGAAACGGGAAGCGAATCATCGGGCATGGTGGCGACACCGCTGTGTTTCACAGCGATCTCCACCTCATCCTGAAAGAAAATGTAGGTTTTTTTGTCTCCTATAACAGTGCGGGCAAGGGTGAGATCAGCTCCCGCACCGTGCTGTTTGAGGCGTTCCTGGACCGGTATTTGCCATATACGCCGCCGCCGGGCGTAAAGATTGAAAACGCAAAAAAGGATGCAGCGGAAGTTGCCGGATTTTACAAGACCAGCCGCAGATTTGATTCGTCGTTCCTGGCGCTTACAACCCCGCTCGGCGAAGCCAAAGTAGTCCCCAACACGGATGGAACCATCAGTATCGATCCACTCAAGGCGCCGAATGGCCAATTAAAAAAGTTCGAAGAGATCGGCCCTTTTCTTTACCGCGAAGTTCATGGGCAGGACCATGTTGCTTTCAAGAAGGATGCAACGGGACGTTGGCAGTTCCAACTGGACTGGCCGATCTTCATCTTCCAGAAGGTGGGTTTGTTTGAGGGCAAGATTTTCAACCTTGGTCTTCTGATTTTCGGGCTAGTCGTACTCGCCCTGACCATTCTGCTGTGGCCAGTCGCTGCCATGATCAGGAAGCACTATGGGAAACCACTCGAATACAGCCCTTCGGACAACAGATTGCGCCTGCTCGTGCGAACTGTTTGTATCTTTTTCCTAGTTTTTTATGGTGGTTGGCTTTCCGTGCTCTCCCTAGCCGACGATCCTAGTGGCATAAATGGGCTCCCGCCATGGATTATCGTGTTTGGGGTACTGGGTGTACTATGCACCATTGGGACAATTCCGGTTTGCATAAACGCGCTTCGTAGCCTGCGGACGCCTGGCCGGTGGATTTGGACGAAGTTGTACGACATTGTTCTGGCGCTGGCCTGTCTGGGCTTGGTTTGGTTTGCCTTCACGTGGAACCTGATGAACTTCAATCTCCACTACTAGAAAACGAAAAGTACCGCGACGTTTTGAACGAGGAGGATAGAGCGATGTTCAGAAGAGCCCGGATCAGTTGTCTTTTTGGTTTGTTTGCTTGGATAAGCATTTGTGCAGCGCAGACGCCAGCCCCAACTCCCCAGAGTCTCGCTGGCCTTGATGACATCGTCACAAAGGCAATGGCCCAATGGAAAATTCCTGGCTTATCCGTTGCCGTTGTGCGAGATGGCAAAGTGATTTACGCCAAGGGTCTTGGTTATAGAGACGTAGAGAAAAAACTTCCTGTGACTACGGACACGTTGTTTGCGATC
>JBGPHY010000163.1:0-10066 GCA_041484625.1 Terriglobia bacterium
ACGCGCTCCCCGCGGAGGCAGCCATAGCATGAGCGGCCATGAACCGGAGGAGATCCAGCAGGCTGCCTCGATTCAGTACGACGACGAGAGGATAGAGAATCGTGGAGATTCCGTTGATGGAAACAACAAACAGAAAAAGGAAGAGCATCAAAGAAGCTAGCTTGGCCGCGAAAATGGTGCGGGGCAGAAGGGGCAAAGGTGTGAGGATCAGGAAGTCCTTCCGGTCTGGAAACAACTGGTCCCATTCCAGGACGGAAACGAACCCGAGAATCACCATCGAGAGGGCCACATAAAAGCACTTGTCGGCCAGAAATGCAACTTCAGGGACTCTCACACCCAGAATGGCCAGATATCCATATTTCTGCATCAACCAGAAGGACACCAGCACATGGGGAAAGGTCAAAATGGCAAGGATGTTGCCAACCCCCAAGCGGGATTCGGCCCCGGACGAGATCAGATCGCTGTCGAACAGGCGATCGAAGAAATGCTTGACTAATCGCAGGAATTCCCCGTCGTCCTTTCTGAGACTGGTTTCCGGACTGAGAAGGCTGCCCATGATCAATCTCCTCGAGTTTTAGAGTTTCATGACTTGCACGATCCCGTAGGCGATGCTCTCCGTGTCTTCCTGCATCACCAATTGGGCAAAAACGTCTTCCAGGGAAGAGAGACTCATCAGATCCTGCAGCCTCTCGACGCTGTCATAGGCAGCAATAGATCCCTTTCGCAGAATAATCACGTTGGAACAGATCTTTTCCACCACCTCCAGAACATGAGAACTGTAGAGAATCATTTTGCCTTGCCTGGCCAAGGACTTCACCAGGTTACGGAAAACCAATGCCGACGTCACCACCAGCCCCGACAGCGGCTCGTCGAAGATCAGGAGGTCAGGGTTGTGCAGCAACGCGGATGCGATGAGCACCTTTTGCCTCATCCCCTTGGAATAGGATGAGAGCGCGGAATGCCGGTAGACGCTGAGAGAAAACAGCCTCATCAGCATGTCGATTTTCTCATCGAGCAATTTTGAAGGGATCGACCAGAGACGGCCAATGAGCTGCAGGTACTCCCAACCGGTCAGGTAGGGGTAGACCTGGGCGTCCACAGGGATGTATCCGAGGCGCCACTTGAATCCCAACAGGTCCTCGCGGACATCCTCCCCGTTGAAGAGAATCTGGCCCTCACTGGGTTCCACCAGCCCCGTGAGCATCTTCACGGTTGTCGACTTGCCTCCTCCATTGGGGCCGAGGTAACCCAGGATTTCACCCGGATGAATAGAAAAACTCACTCCGTTGACCACAGGTAAACTGGCATACCGTTTAGTAAGTCCTCTGACCTCCAGCAGGATCAAGACCTCTGGCGGAATAGGTTGGTCGGCGTGCTACTGGTTCTCACTCGTGTTAGACACTCCAGAGAGACTTTTTGTTCCCCCGAACGGCTTGATCTTCTCGGGGAAAAACAGTATTTTGAGCCATTGTTGGCCAGATCTTTGTCCTGGCCTTTTGCGGGCCGGGTCGAGGCTCAAACAAAACCGGCACGCGAACTGGAACACACTGATGGAACCCGGAAGCAAGGCGGTCTCAGGCTCCTTGGAAGGATTCCTGGCCGAACTCTTTCACCAGAGCTTTGGCGAGCCGCTGGAATCGTTCAATGCATTGAAAGGCGATGGTTCCAACCGGAGTATTTACCGTCTGACTAGTTCCCGCCGCAGCGTCATTGGAGTCACCAATCCCGACCAGCGTGAAAATGCCGCTTTCCTGGGATTCTCCAGTCATTTCCGGCAAATCGGGCTTCCAGTGCCGCAAATCTTCGCCCGGGACATCGATAAAGGAGTGTACCTGGAGGAAGATCTGGGAGACCTCACGCTGTTCCACTTTCTGTCCACCCATCGAACCCAGGAAAGTTTGTCGTCCGAAGTGATCGATCTCTACCGTCAGGTAGTCTGCTGGCTACCGCAATTCCAGATCGTGGCCGGCAAGACTCTGGATTACCGGCTGTGTTACCCCAGGTCAAGTTTTGACCGGCAGTCTATGATGTGGGACCTCAACTACTTCAAATACTATTTCCTTCGTGTAGCTCGAATTCCTTTTGATGAGCAGGCCCTGGAGGACGATTTCGAACGCTTTACTGACTTCCTCCTCGCTGCTGATCGAGACTATTTCCTGTACCGGGACTTTCAGTCCCGCAACATCATGATCCGGGAGGGGCACCCTTATTTCATCGACTACCAGGGTGGCCGTCAGGGCGCTCTGCAATACGACATTGCCTCTCTCCTTTTCGACGCCAAGGCCGATCTTCCCTTTGAGCTGCGTGATGAATTGCTGGAGTCCTACCTGGAGGCCGCTCAACAGTTGGCCCTCGTCGACCCAGGACAGTTTCGCCGCTATTACCACGGTTATGTTTATATTCGAATCCTGCAGGCCTTGGGTGCTTACGGATTGCGCGGCTTTTACGAAAGGAAGACTCATTTCCTGCAAAGTATTCCTTACGCCATTCGCAATTTAGAGGTGCTGCTGCGCTCTGCCGAGCTTCCGGTCGAATTGCCGGCTCTGATGCAGGTCTTCGAACGACTGGTCCGGTCCTCGGCCTTGCGCCAATTCGGTGAAGCGGCACTGAGTCTGACCGTCCGGATCCAGAGTTTCTCCTACCGGAATGGGCAGCCTGGCGACGAAAAGGGGCATGGCGGCGGGTTTGTGTTCGACTGCCGGGCGCTACCTAACCCCGGACGGTTTCCGGAATTTTCTCAGCTTACCGGAAAGGATGCCGAAGTGATTGCTTACCTGGAGAAAGATCCCGCGGGGGACCGGTTCATGAGCCACGTACGGGAACTCATCGACCAGGCAGTCGAAAACTACCAAAGCCGCAATTTTACTGACCTGCTGGTGGCGTTTGGATGCACAGGGGGCCAGCACCGCTCTGTGTATTGTGCCAATCTCCTGGCCGGGCACCTTCGCGAGAAGCATTCCGTCATCGTGCAGACCCACCACCGGGAATTGGAATCCGTCGAGTCTTGAACTCTCGACCTGCGGCAGATTCGCGGCCCAACACCAGGAGACGCGTGCATTCATTAGGGGACTTCAAATGAGGCACTCTCAAAGAGGAGAAGGGGCTTCTCAGTGTCCCCGGGACACATCCATATTCATATGAAAGCCATGATCCTGGCGGCAGGCGTTGGAAGTCGCCTGAGGCCCTTGACTGACTCGGTTCCAAAAGCCCTGGTGGAAGTAGGTGGCATCCCTATGCTGGAGATCGTCCTGACGCGGTTGATTCGGGCCGGTTGCGCCGATGTAGTCATTAATGCCTTTCATCTGGGTGAGCGGATCGAGGATTTTCTGAAAGCCCGCAGCTATTTTGGGATCCGCATTGAGCTTTCTCATGAAACCCAGTTGCTTGACACCGGGGGCGGCTTAAAGAAGGTGACGGCTTTTTTTGATGATGGTCAGCCTTTCCTTTTGCACAATGTTGACGTTCTCACCGACCTGAACCTGGCAAGGATGCTGGAGTCTCACAGGCGAAGTGCCGCGTTGGCGACTGTGGCCGTTCAGAACCGGAAAAGCAGTCGCTATCTTCTTTTCGACGCCGGTGGTTCCTTGTGCGGCTGGGAGTCTGTTTCCGAACAGCGACAGATTTGGGCCAGTGACCCGGTTGAAAGGGCCGAGCGGCTGGCCTTTTGCGGCATACACGTCATCTCTCCTGCCATCTTCGGGCGAATGACTGAGACCGGCGCGTTTTCCATTAACCAGACCTACCTCCGGCTGGCTGGCGAGAATGAGAGAATCCAAGCGTTTCGCGCGGATGACTACTACTGGCGGGACATCGGGGAGCCGGATAGGCTCGAAGCGGTGAGGCTTGAGGTTCTAAGAAACGGCCTGCCAATCTGAGGGTTTGCCGGGGGTGGCAGAGACATGCCGTTGTCTGGCAGGTCTGCAACCTATTCCGCCAAATCGGCACATGAACAACTTTTATGAAAATGCGATTTTTAGTGTGGGAGCAACGCTCCTGCGCGGCGACCGCCCCGGTCAAACTGGTCGCCGCTCTGAGATCGGCTCCCACATTCGCCCCCCAGGGCCGCCATTTTCATCTGCGGTGGTGAACTTGAAAAGATCATGGGGCACTTTTATGAAAATGTGAGTTTGGGTAGCCTCGGTTACTGCGCTCTTGGCAGTAACCGTGGGCATTTGTAACTTTTTGAAAAGCCCACGATTGATTCAAGAAGCAAATCAATCGTGGCTACCCCTGCCATTTTCATCGACCGTGTTGACCTAAAAAGGTCATGGGGCACTTTTATGAAATTCTCCCTCGGCATAGGAAGAAGGGCAGCCCCATTGACGAGCGCGATATTTCCTATTGACGTCCAGAGACAACTCCCCGACGATTGAGGCAAGGGGCTGTGTCAAAGCCTCAACCTCTTTAAGCGGGGGGAATTCGTTTATCCGAGTTGGGGTGGCCCTGCGGCGAATCCCCTACTTTTTGTTTTCGACCTCGGCATTGTGCTTCAGGATTTGTACGAGTTTCTGATAGTCAGTATCGTCCGGACGTAGTTTCGCCGCCTCTTCCGCATTCTTGATGGCCTCGATATACTTCTTCTGATGACCATAGGACAGGGCCAGGGCATAAAAGGCATCGCTGTTGGTGGGATCGTCTTGAACGGCCTTGCTGAGGACTTCTACAGCCTGGGGGAACTTTTGCTGGTCGAGGTATTCCTGACCCTTGGTATAGCCGGCGAAAGACTCCATCTGTTTAGCGAAGGCAGCCAAACTGGGGTCTAAGGATGCCGCTTTCTGGGCCGCCTCAATCGCCTTTTCCCAGTTGTTTTGCATCCCATAGACTCGGGCGAGGTTCGACCAAATCACAGCATTCTCGGGAGCGTATTCCAGCAACTGCTTGTAGCTGGAGAGTGTCTTGTCCATTTTCTTTTGCTGCAGAGCGGCGTTGGCTAAGGATTCAATCTGGCGGAATTGCCCTTCAGTTACCAGCTTAACATTGACCTCAATGTCGGCACTGGCCACCTGGACACCACTGGACTTGGCCGGAAGGTAGCCACTCTTCTGCGCCAGGATGTCATAGGAGCCGGCATTCACCTTATCAAAAGTCAGCTCGCCTTTCTTGTTGGCCTTCTTCAGCTGTTCCTCTTTGGACTGAGTATTGACAAGCTTGGCATCGCCCTCGGCCACACCCTGGTTCTTCTCGTCCACCAGTCGCACTTTGATTTTGGCAGCCTCCACATTAAATGGAAAGCTGAATAGAATGGCAGAAACGATAAATCGTTGAAGCATGATGGATTCTCCTTAGTCCTATTCAAAACCAACGCGGAATTATAAACATTAGGCGCCTGTCAATGCATCGAGAAAAATGCTTGTTGTAGGGCGTTTTTCTAAAACGCCAACCCAGACTTTCATCGCAGGCGGCGGCTGACACAGCCGCCCTACCGGAATTCCTTTGTCGAGTAATAATGAAGAAAAACCCTGATTGAAAACGGATGGACAGGAACAAATCTATTTGAGCGAGTCGAAATGGCGCCGGAGAACGTGAACTCCGGTTTCACCCTGCACTGCTCCGGATGGGCTTGTCCTCCAACTGCACCAGGGGCCCGAAAGACAAAACGTCCATTGGACAAGCCGAAACGCATATGCCGCATCCGATACAGGAAGTGTTCCGGTTGTCGAGGACTTCCTGTTTTAATGCAAAGTCCATGACATCGATGCCCACCTGGCAAAGCGGTCACCCTTCGAACCATATCGAACAAGTCCGGCCAGGCCCAATCCTCCAATCAGCAGTCCGGTCCAGACAGGAAAAACAGAGAAATCCAGGGAACCGAAGGTCGCGTGGCCTCCCTGGCTGGTTCCAAAGATCCAAGCTCCCAGAAGTCCCAGCAACGTCAAGGCGGAAGCACGAAGGACGCTACCGGCCCACTCATTCTCCATCCTCAAGCCCAGCGACTTCAAAAATTCTCGTGGAACGTCGGCCCCGATCAATACAAAAGCGTGGTCGTAGGGGGTCTTCTGCTCTTCCCGCCTGCCATTCTGCTCGACCTGGAGAGTCGCTACCGTCTCGTCAAACTTGATTACCTTGGAGTTCAGGATAGACCCACTTCCCTTCCGGAAAGTTCTCAATGGTGTTGGCGATCTCTTCCTTCTCCAGGACTAGAACTCTCATCCCCCGTTCCCTGGCATGCAGAGCCGCATTGAGGCCCGCCGCACCGCCGCCAATGACCACCACTTCGTAAAGGTCCGGGGGTTCTCCACTCACGGTATCCGGCAGCGATGCGATATGCTGGATAACATCGTACCCCTGGGCCATGGCGAGTTTGATGACGGGGGCTCCCGCCAGATCCCCGATGACGTATAGCCCCGGGATGTTGCTCTCCTTGTGCTTCGTCAGATAGGGCCGTTCATTTTGCCCGCTCCCTGAATTCAATAAGGAGACGATACTCTGCCTCAAGCCGTGTCCCAGGTTAACGATGGTGTTTGGTGAGAGCAGATTTAAAGCCAAAGAACTGGCGAGACGGTTCTCGCTTTTCAAACTCGCAGGGTCAGGGGATTCGCATTACTCGATCTTCCTCAGGAAATCCCTTAACGGCGGAGCCAGATCCGAAGCCAGCTGCAGATTCGTTTTGCGATCTAGTCCGGAGACCACAAACCCAAAATGATCCCTGGTTTCAAAACCTGCCACCTCGAGGTTCACCAGGTGGGCCAGGTACAAAGGCATTCCCAGGAGGTCGGCACCATTGGCTTTGCCCCCGAGGGGGAAACTGTTCCCATTCTTCCGGGTGACAATCAGGGAAAGGACCTTATCCTGATTCCTAATGATGAGGTGCACAAAATGGCGCCTGCCGACGATACACTGATGGGCTACCGGAACCTGGAAATCTCTGGAGAGCATCTTCTCCAGCAAGGAGACCAGTCCTACATATTCAGGCCCCATGGCCAGCGCCATTCGTTCAGGAGTGTAAACCTCTTCGGCAATTCGAGAATTAAGAACACAATGAACGTGATCGAGTATTCCCAGTGCAAGAATGGCTTCGGTCTCTGCCTTTCCTCCCCAGTTGGCCTGCCACAACTGGAGAGTTCCCCGCCCCCCCAGGATCAGTACCACGACTGCCGTGACAGACAGTGTCGATTGAAGCCAGAACGATTTGCTTATACAAACGTGTGAGTCATCATCAAGAGAGTTTTTCTGAAGCAATGACCGGATATCCTTTGGAGAATGCGTCTGGTCGTTGATGCCAAGCGTCTTTGCTTTTAAGAACCTATGCAGAGTCGGACGGATATTCCGGGCGCTCATGTCACGATCGGCACTTTCATTCAACTCGCCGGAGTACTGCGTTCCAGTGCAGCCGCCGCCCTTCACGGAGGGACAAGTTTGCCATCTGCACCACCAGGGCGGCCTGGAAGCCGAGAACCATGGGGGCGGTGGGTGTTTTCCGCGAGCGTACGCATTCCAGGAAATTCCGGACATGCAGGTCCGTGGCGTAACCGAAGCCCCTCTCCGGCTTTTTCACGATCGCCGGATTGTCTTCGGCGCCTCGCAGATGGCTGCAATCCGCACCGAGGGGTCTTTCTGGAAAACAGTCATCACGAACGTCCCGCGACCACCACTACCGATCACGCCTAGCGTGATCTGATCGGAAGGAACGCTTCGAAGCACCATTGCACTTCCGCCCATCCAAAGAAATGTCCTTCGGTCGAATCTCAGGATTCCCCTCCTTTCCAGTCCCGCACATCGAGTCACGACACAGTTCCTTTCCCAATTCACAATCTGAAAACACGAAACACGTCAGCCTTACAGGATCACCTAATCATTCGCTGAAGAACGGACCTGGAAGATCCCACCAATAAGAACTCCTATTCAACCCTTCGCTAAGTCATTAGCGTGATGGCTGATTTTCCGCACTGCATCTGCGATCGTGTCCATGTCGTTTCGGCTACCCAGGAGCATGTTTTGTGTAAACCACACTGCTTCCTGGCAGAGCCGGTCGTTTTCCGGACACTCGTTACCTTTAAAATATTGGTCGATCCGCGCTCTCGAATAGATTGCCAGGTATCCCCGTGAGTAAAGAGTCTCCTTCAAGAACGGCTCCTTGTTGAGCTGCGAATATCCCCCCGAACAAGGTATCCCTTCGGCGCTCAATGCAGACAGGAAGCGGCTCCTGGTCATCCCGCCAAAGCGGCTTTTGTCATACCGAAACATGTACAGATGATAGGCATTCCGAGTACATCCCGCATAACTCTTTGCGGGCTGGATTCCGGGAACCTGTTTCAGCTGCTCGGTCAGGTAATTCGCGTTCTGCCCGCGGACTTTAGACTGCTCTTCCAAACGGGTCATCTGCTGCTGCAGCAATGTCCCCTGGAACTCGGTCATGCGGACATTGGTCCCCTTGACCCGATAGGAGAACGCGGGGGTTGGTTTTCTTTCCGCCCCGTTGGTGTGGAAGGCAAAACACCGGTCGATCAGTTCGGAGTTGTCGCTGATAATGGCGCCTCCCTCACCTGAAGAGAGGTTCTTGCTCACCTGGAAGCTGAAACAACCGGCATCTCCCAAACTGCCCAATTTCCTGCCTCTCCATTCGCCCAGGTGAGACTGGCAGGCATCCTCCAGGACCGGAAGCCGGTGCTTTTTGCCCATTGCCAATATAGCATCCAGGTCAGCCGAGTTGCCTCCCAGGTGAACGGGAATGACACAGCGCGTTTTCTCAGTGATGGCGCTTTCCAGTTTCTTGGCATCGATTTGAAAGGTCTCTGGATCGGTGTCTACGAAGACCGGCAGGGCAAATTGCAGCAAAACTACGTTGATCGTCGCGACAAAGGTGTATGGCGGTACAATGACCTCGTCTCCGGGGCCGATTCCGAGAGCGTTGAGCGAAGTCAAAAGAGCGCTGGTTCCATTGGCTGTAGCCAGGCAATCCCTGGTCCCCATAAGGCTGGCGAATCTTTTCTCGAAACTTGAAACTGAATCTCCATTCATCCTGAACCAGTGTTTGGCTCGCAGGCACTGCATCCATGCCTTTTCGTCGTTCTCCGCAATCATCGGCCAGGACGGAAACTCTGCGGTCCTGACGGGCTTGCCGCCCAGGAGAGCCGGCCTGCCCGACACGGTTGATTGCTCTGAGCGAAGAGCCATGGGGCCTGCCCATGAGAGGCCGGCAGTTCCGACCACTGTGGATTTCAGGAAATTTCGTCTTTTCATTTTGGTTGACCTCTTTTCCCTCGTCTTTTTCTCGAAGGTGGGTGGTACACACATGGTGTGTTTGGACATGCGTGCAGTACAAAGTAAATATTCAGAAAAGTGAAGAAAAAAATGCCCGCAAGGCGAGAGGGAACCGGGCTGTGGCATTTTGCGTCGTCGAGGGATATCCTCCTGGGAGGTCATGCCTTTTGCCGAACGAAGCAGGCTTCCCTCCGGCGCCCTCCTACTTCCTCCCTCTCCATCGCTTCGCTTACTTCCCGATTCCCAGTTGGCTGAGAATGAAAGCGTAATCGAAGGCCGTATCTTTCAACCTGTCATATCTTCCGGATGCACCGCCGTGACCGCCGGGTTCCAGCTTGGCTTTCAACAATAGCAGGTTCCGGTCAGCTTTCATCGCCCGCAGCTTCGCCACGTACTTTGCCGGTTCCCAGTACATCACCTGGCTGTCATTTAGCGAAGTCCTCACCAGCATCGTGGGATAGGTTTTCGCTTCGATGTTGTCGTACGGAGAATAGCTCCGCATATAGTCATAAGCCGGCTTTTCGTTGGGATTGCCCCATTCAAGGTATTCCTGAGCTGTCAACGGCAAAGAGGCATCAAGCATCGTATTGATCACATCAACAAAAGGCACATATGAGACCACAACCCGGAACAAATCCGGTCGCATATTCGTTACCGCGCCCATTAACAAACCACCGGCGCTCCCGCCGGTAATGACGAGCCGATCCGGCGAAGTGTACTTCTCCTTGATCAAATATTCGGCGCAGGCGATGAAGTCGGTAAAGGTATTTTTCTTAGACATCAACTTGCCCTGGTCGTGCCATTCTTTGCCGAGTTCTCCTCCGCCTCTAATGTGCGCGATGCCATAAACAGCACCGCGATCGAG
>JBGPHY010000164.1:0-10006 GCA_041484625.1 Terriglobia bacterium
AACTGATGTAGCCGGGTATGAAAGTACCCCGGGCGACACGTTGGAGAAAGGATCCTGTCCGGGGGTGATATCGTACTGGAGAAAGTGGGGTAGCATCAAGCGGCCATGTTAGCCGATTGATTTGGGTGAGAGTTCGCACCCTTGGCTGTGAAGGGTGGCACAGCGAGAAACTATGAAAGGGAATTAACCTGTAGGAGGGCGGCGAAGTCGACGGTACATGGGGAACGCAACTGCGAGGAGGCCCACTGCTACAAGACTATTTCGAGTATCTTCGAGAATGGCAGCGCCTAGAAACACAGTAGCTCCCAGCAGAGTTAACCCAGTGGAATAGGGGTACCCCCAGGCTCGAAAATGCCTGGGCAGCCCAGGGGAACGATTCCGCAAGGCAAATACCGCAGCGAAAGTAACACAGCTGATGGCACACACAAGGAATGAGGCCAGGGCGACCAATCTCTGAAATGTCCCGCTTGCAATCAGACAAATGGCAACCAAGGCACTGAACGCCATGGCTACCCGCGGTGTTCCGCCCTGGCTGACATCTGAAGCGCTTGCCAGAAACAGACCATCCCTGCTCAGCCCAAATAGCACGCGAGTCCCCATCAGGAGCAGGGCGTTGAGCAAAGGAATAATCGAGATGATGGCCAGCAGGATGATCCACAGACTGCTCCGAGATCCTAGAATCCGCTCGGCAGCGGCGGCGGCTGGCAGTTTCGAGGTGGCGATCTCGGAAACCGGCAATGCGTATAGCAGGGCGAGATTCACCAGGAGATATATCGCCAGAATCAAGAGTATACCTCCAATCATGGAACGGGGAAGGTTTCTTGAAGGATTGCGGTCTTCCTCGGCGAAGTAGATAGCTCCATAATAGCCATCATAGGTGACGATGACGGCTTGGAAAGCCACCACCAGGGGCAAGGCCCAGGTCCAGGAGAGGAAGGTGACCTGCCCATAGGGGAGTTCGTGATTAACCGGCAATCCCCGGCCGAACCAAAACGATGCTCCCACCAGCAATAGAAACGAGAGTGCCTTCACCGAACTCGTGAATTCCTGGACCCTGCTGCTCGTTCTCAGGCCGCCCCATTGGAGCAATGCAAGGCCAGCCAGACTCGCAATCCCGATGACATAAGGGGAGGCAGGTAATCCCGGGAAAAGAAGAATCAGGTATTCCCCCAGGGTGACGGCAATGTAGGCAGAAGCTGCACATTTCACAGTCCAGTCAGCCCATCCCACTGCGAAACCTGCAAAGTCCCCGAACGCCAGCCTTGCGTAATGGTAGAAACCTCCGGCATGAGGAGCCATGGTGGCGAGTTCAATGATAGAAAAAGATCCAAGAAGGCAGTAGAGTCCGCCCAGAATCCATACCGCCAGAATCAGCCAGAAATTCTGAAGCTGGGCTGCTACGACACCCGGCATGCGCAGGATCCCCACACCTATGGTTCCCCCAATAATGACGGCAACTCCGAAGCCGGAGCCGACAATTCTCAGTAGTGTTCTCGTATGCGCCGCCGCTGGTGAGTTCATTTCATGCTTCTATCCGGATTTAGGAAGGGCCAGTCTCCGGGCAGTTAAGACTGCTTCCCTTCTTGCCCGGAGGAAATTCCGTAAGAGATTCAGTCAAAAGGTTAACCGAAGGAAGTCCGGAGTGCCAGAGCACAGATTTGCCCTTTTGAAATACTCCCATGAACTGTTGTAACATGTGGTTCTATGTGACGTGAAAAAAAGGATAGATTTCATGCTTTCCGGGACCGAATCCACCATTTCTGAGAATGTTGCCAACGTGATGAATCAGATCACTCGGGTCGCTCAGCGGGTAAGGCGCGATTCCCGGTCCGTAAAACTGGTGGCTGTCTCCAAGACCGTTCCGCCTGAATTAGTGAAGCAGGCTCTGGATGCAGGAGTTACTTGTTTGGGGGAGAACCGGGTACAGGAGGGCATGGCCAAGCGACCCCACTTGTTGGGCCGCACACTCGAATATCACTTGATCGGGCCACTGCAAAAGAATAAGGTACTCAAAGCCGTAGCGTGTTTTGATTGGATCGAGACGATAGATTCCTCGGATCTGGCAGAAAAAATCGAGAATGCCTGCCGCGACCAAGTCAAGCTTATGCCCGTCCTGGTTCAGGTGAACCTGGCGAAAGAAGAGACCAAATCCGGCGTCAATGAGGAAGGACTTCTTCCTCTTCTCGAACAACTGTTGGCGTTTCCTCATCTGTCTGTTCGCGGGCTAATGACCATTCCCCCCTTCCAGGAAAACCCTGAAGAGGTTCGCCCCTATTTTCGCCGCTTGAGGCAATTGCTGGATCTTGTCATGGCCAGGACCACCGCTGGGGCTGAATTCAAGGAACTCTCCATGGGAATGAGCCATGACTACCCGGTGGCCGTGGAGGAAGGCGTCACCATTATTCGGGTGGGGACCGCTATTTTCGGTGCGCGATCCAACAATTAAGTGGGAATATTGAAGAGCCCCTCTCAACCTGAGCGATGCACGATTCCTGTGAAAGTGGTCGCGGGTGCTTCCCGGACCCAACTGGTCGGCGTCGAGGGGGAGTTCTTGAAGATCCGCGTGGCTGCACCGGCGGTGGAGGGAAGGGCGAATCAGGCCCTGGTCGAATTCCTTTCCAGGTTGCTGACTGTGCCTCAGACCTGCATCCGAATCAAATCAGGAGTGACTTCCCGGCGCAAGATCGTCCAGGTGATGAACTGTAGTCCGGAGAGGATGGAATCCCTCCTCTATTCGACACGAAAGCCGCATTCATCTTCGGGAGAGCCATGAATTCAAGAACACTGAAGACTTCTGTTGCCGTGGCAGGCGCTTTGTTGTTTCCTGGGCTCGGCCATTTGCTCATCGGAAAATGGGGAAGAGCCCTACTGTTTGCCCTGGCTATTCTGCTTCTGTTCGTTTTCGGGGTTCTTCAGGAAGGTAAGTTGTATGTTCCCGAATTTGAGCAGATGATCTATAACCTGCCTTTCCTGGCTGATCTCAGTATAGGACTTCCGTATTTTCTTGCCAGGAACTGGGGCTATGGGGCGGGGAATCTACAGAACCAGTCTTACGATTATGGCACCACCTTTCTGATCGTAGCAGGCTTGCTCAACCTCTTAGTCGTTCTCAATGCTTATGACATCGCGGCAGGGAAGAAGAAGTAATGGAAATCTCTCACTTTAGTGCGATCATCATCTTTGCCTTTTCAACTTGCATCGTCTTTTCTCTCACCACCAAGGAAACCCTGAAGGAACGCCTGAGATACGGCACCGTGGTCTTTTTCACTTTTCTGGGGGTGGCGTTTGGATTGGGATGGCTCATGTACTTCTTCCCAAGGTGAATTAGAGAAGACTCATGGCTTGTTTGATCAGCTGGCAAGTCTGAGTAAAATCAAACGCACCAGTGTTGATGGTGAGGTGATAGCAAGTGTTGTCATTGACGTCGACGCCGTAGAAATCTCGCAAATAGCCGGAGCGCGATCGGTCGATATCGGCCACGTTGCTAGCGGCGTCCTTCATGGTCAGGCCCAGACCTTTGGCAATTCTATGGATGCGAACGTCCAGGGGAGCAACCAGACGGACATGCAGTGCGTCTTCCCGATCCCTGAAGGTAACGTGGCTGCCTCGGCCCAAGAATATGACTCCGGGTTGCCGGGCTAGATTCTTGAGGATCTCTTGCGTCGCCCGGAGGTACTTGTCTTCGGTGAAGAAGATCTCGGGTTCAATGTGGGAGAGATTGAAATTCAACCCGTAGTCGGGTGAGAAGTGGCTGCTGATTCGCAAGGAGTCAACAATCAGGTTCCACTTGCTATAGGTTTCCTGATCGTACTTGGCAACTGATTCCGTCGCAACGCCTGCCCGTTGAGCGATCTCGTAAACAATCTCCTTCCCGTAGAGTTTCCACCCCATTTCCTGGGCCAGGCAAGACCCCACAGAGCGCCCGCCACTTCCTCTCTCGCGGGATATGGTAATTAGGTTAATCAGGGCGATCCCCCTCCCTATGGTCAAAGGGCACACCATTAGCGAAAACGACGCTACGACGAACAATCTTTACCATATATGGGTCCACTATGGCCTTCCTGACTGGCATGAAAGGCGCTCTTGAAGCCATTCCAAGTGCTCATTCTCATCCGGTCTACCGCAGCGGAGGCATTGTCCTCTGAGTCAGGCTGAGAGTGCGTGCCACTTGTTCCGCTCGATCCCGCAGCAGCACAGCAGCCTGCCTGAGCGCTGGTTCCAGTTCAATTGGCCCTTTGACGATGCTGAAGATGGAGGAAAAACCCTGCCTGAAGAGTGGCTCAATGTCGTCGCCGACAGATCCAGCCAGTCCAATAACCGGAATTCCATGAGATTTAGCCAGCCGTGCCAAGGCCCCCGGACCTTTGCCGAACGGCGTCTGGCCGTCGATTTTCCCTTCCCCGGTAATCACCAGGTCAACCTTGGAGAGCATCTTCCGGAGGCCCAGGAGGTCAAACACCAATTCACTGCCCGGACGGAGTTGAGCCCCTAGCAGGCCGTGGAAGCTTCCCGAAATTCCACCCGCCGCTCCTGCTCCCGGAAGGCGCGAGACATCCACACCCGTCAGGGACTGAATGTGTACTGCGAGTCTGGACAGTCCGTCGTCGAGGAGTTTCACCATTTTCGGAGTTGCCCCCTTTTGTGGTCCGAACACCGCGGCAGCTCCTCGGGTCCCGATCAAGGGATTGTCCACATCACACGCCACCAGAATACGAACTCTCTCCAGACGAGGATCCAGGCAATCCAACTCAATCCGGGACACTGTCGCTAGTCCTTTTCCGCCAGGTCCTACCGGGCGCCCCAGACGGTTGATAAACCGAACTCCAAGCGCCTGGAGGGCTCCGATGCCTCCATCGACCGTGGCACTCCCACCGATCCCCAAAAGGATGGTATTGACCTTTTGTCCGAGCGCAGACCGGATGAGTTCACCGGTTCCGAAACTGGATGTCAGCATGGGATTTCGATTGGCGGGAGGGACCAACGCCAGTCCAGAGGCCCGTGACATCTCGATAATGGCCGTCCTGCCGTCACCCGTTACCCCATACTCGGCAACGATTCTCTTGCCCAGGGGGCCCAGCACACGGGCCTGGATCAATCGGCCCCGTGTCCCCGCCACCAGAGTCTCCAGAGTCCCGTCTCCGCCGTCTGCAATGGGCATCCGAATGAGGCGGACACCAGGCAAGATTTTGCGGATCCCCTCGGCAATGGCATCGGCAGCTTCCATCGCGTTCAGGCTCTCCTTAAAAGCGTTGGGGGCGATTAATATCCTGAAACGCCGTCTTGTCACCGGCATTTTGTCTCCGGGCTTGTGTTAAAGGTGTGACAGAGGGTCGTCCTCTTCTTTGGGCAGCGTGTCGGGGCCACGCAGTCGCCGCTCCAGGAACTGGCGGGCCAGGTCGCGGCCGCCCAAACCAAAAGCAATGGCAAGACCCAGCACTACGCCTCCAAAAAGAATAGAGAACGTGGCCACAATCGTGGATTTCCCAATTCCCAGTTGCTCCAAAGCAAGGGACAAGATGAAAATCATGATCAACATCTGGACCCCAATGCTCAGTGGTTTGGCGGATGGCAACTGAGAGTTGACTGCCCCAATCAGAACACTGCGGCCAATAAAGCGGCTAAACGTGGATCCGGCCACAAGAATGAAGATGGCCACGACCAGGTTGGGAAGGTAGGCAAAGAACCGGGAAAACACTGCCGACATGACGGTTTCATCCAGGGTTCGAAGGCCGATCATGAAGAAGTTCAACACGACGATCCAATAAACGAGTGAGGCCAACAAATCGGAAGTCGCCCTGCGTAAGTTGGCCCTTTCCAGCATCGCGGTGATCCCGACTTGTCTGCAGAATCCGTCAAAATGGACGGCCACCAAACTCCTACGAATGACTTTCGCCAAAAGCCAACCCAAGAACAAACCGATCAGAACCAAAACAGCCATCCCGAGCAGCTTGGGAACGAACAACACGAGATGATCATAAAGTTGGCGAAGAGGATCAAGTAGTGCTGCTTTGACAAAATCACGCATGGGGGCCTCCACGAAGCGGCAGACGGCAACGGGTGTTCCGCCGCTCTCAGTTCAGTCGCGCCAATGTTCGATCAAATAGTACTTCAAATTCTCATACTCGAGGCAAAGTAATTCAATTCTGTTATCAACGTCCGCCGCAGTGCTGTCACGGGTTTCCACAACATAGGAAGCTATCCTCCCCAGGTACAAAGGCGTCATGGATTTGATGAGATGATCTCGAGCCATTCGATTCTTGTGAAAGGCAAGGGCGAATTCGTAGACTGTTCTGACCCAAAGCCCATCGGAAAAATGGAACTGCCCGGAAACGGCAACGGCCGATTTTCTCAGTTGCTCCAGAACCGGTGAGGAGAGGAAATTCTGCCACACGCTCTGAAGGTCTGACACTCCCTGGCGGAAGGCCCCAATCATTCGCTCGAGGTTGACTTCCACAGGGTCGAGCCCGACCTCAGTGGGAGAGCCATAAACTGTGGTTGGTTCGGAGCCGCGAACTCGCGCCCAGATATCATAATTACTTTCCATTAAGTCAAATACGGTTCCCAATACGCGGTTCAAGATGGAGCTCAAATCATTACCCGGTTCGCGCTGTGTGGAAGACTTCGGTCCCAGGAAAGCCTGGCAAACCTTGAATTCCGCGGCAGCCGCCAAAGCAGTTAGCCAAACCTCCAGGCTGTAACGACTCGAATGTCTGTGCCATATATCCATTTTCAGACAATGGGCGACCAATCGACCGGAATAACCGAAATCATCTCCCGCCGGCTGTCGAATCCGTTTTCCATAGAGGGCCCGGATCAGTGGATAGATCAGACTGCTAGTGATGGTTCCGTCGTACTTGTGCCTGAAGTACAGTGGAGCCACAAAATCAAAACCTTCCAAGAGAATCGGCTTGATCAATTGGGCGACCCAGTCTGCTGTCACACTTGTTGAACTGGCATCAATAACAGCCAACGCTTTGGCACGGAGACTGTCGGCAATCTCAAAAAGGGTGAGAATTGCATGAGCTTTGCCAAGGCTTCTGGAATGGGGGGCGACAATCCGCCGGATGGGGTGAGGGAGGTGGGATAGCGTCAACAGGTTGGATTCTTGGGCGACCAACTGGTTGACCAGAGATTTCGTGGCATCTTGCGAACCTCCATCCGATGACACAACCAGTACTCGAGCATCTGGAAAGTGCGCCGCCAGACCTGCGTAGACTGCCTTCAAGACGTGATCAATGGTGGTTTCGTTGTTGTAAGTGGGAATGCCGACCAGAAGATCAATGGACCGGACCGCACTGATCTGTCGCAGGACTTCGGAGGTAAGGATTGTCTCTCTGGCCATTTCCAGGGATGCCTGAATCCATGAACCGGGGGACGCAGGGAAACGATAGAACAGAAGGGGATCGTGACTTCGCCCTTATTTTACCAGCGCGATGTCGAAGTTCTCCACAAATTTATTTCATGAGAGGGGTCTGTCTTTGAATCCAGTGGAGCGCTTCAAGGATCCTGGCATCCAATTCGCTGCGATTGTTGCTGAAACGATGATTGGCAGCTTCAATCACCCACATCCTTTTGGGTTCTCCAGCCTTAGCGAACATCTTCCTGGCTTGGTCCAAGGAGAGGAACTCGTCATGGGTGGAGTGGATCTCAGCCAGCGGGATAGGGGCTATTTTGCCGATGATATCTTCCACCATGAAACTAGGCTCGTCCGGTGCTTTTTTGGTAATCCAAATAGTGAAGTCTTGCCACCGCCAGCCCAATTCGTTCTGGTCGGGCAACCCCAAGGCCAGGATACCCCGAATTTGCCGTTTGAGAGCAGGTTCGGTTGCAGCAAGGACCGAAAGCCCTGCCCCTTCGGAGACTCCCGCCAAAATGGGGATATTTCCTTTTGCCTGCCTGGCATAGTCCACCAGTACGCGGTAATCCGCCGGAACATTCTGAGGATCGAGGGCCGATTTTCTGGTCGTGAAACTGGAAAGGTACGCCTTGCTGTTGAACCCGACCACATAGAAACCCTGAGAGGAAAGGAACTCCGCCACATGGACGACTAATCCCACCCAACCCAAATCCCCACTGGACAGGAGGATTGGGTCACCGGCCCGATCACCGTAAAGGTACAATAATTGCGCTTTCCCTCTCAGCGTGATTGAATCCATGGATTCGGCAGAGGTGCTGGCCGCAAGGAAGGCAGAAAAGGCCAGCCCACTGAGGCTCTTAAACACCGGCATCAATCACTCCTGGGGCTTTGCCAAACGAGATCTCAGAAATGAACGAATCAATCCCTCCGAACGGTGCAGGGTCGTCAGGGCAAGAGCCACGTTGGGCAGGTCTATCCCTGCGGGGTAGACAAGATGCCGTCCTTCCCAGCGCGGCGCGAATTTCTTCTTGAAGCGAAACAGGTTCTTATATCCGTAGAAGGCATTCATATTCTCGAACAATAAAGCCACTCCCCGTTCCAGGGGTCGAGAGGGCTCTCCCACATTCGCCAGCGGTGCATTGGCCAGGCTCGCCTCTCGAAATCCTGCTGCCTTGAGTTGCAGCAATGCATGAGACAACAGAATGTCCATGGTTCCCGCCGGAGCTGTCCTGCGCCTCCTCATGAGGTCGAGCACGACAGCTTCCTCTCCTTTGTAAGGCAGCCACGAACAGAATGCCTCGATCCGGTCACCGAGGACAGCCAGAAAGAATGGGATGCCTCCAATTGCCTCCAGTGAAAAGCGGCCCAGAGTGAATCCCATCTCGCCGAGGTGCTTTTCAGACAGCCACTCTTCGGAGATCTCTTCCAGTTGTTCATCAATACCAGGATCCGTATATTCGCACCGGGAATATTGACGGACCTCCATTCCCATTTTGGCAACCTTGTTGACCATAGCTCGCAAGTTTGCTCTTTGATTCCCTGACAGGCTGAAACGGGGCAGGTCAACGAGGGCTTCTTCAGCGATCTTCAAAGTCCGAAGACCCAAAGAATGGTAAGCGGGTAGATGAGCCTCCGCCACTTCATAGAAACATGCTTTCCAACCGCTTTTCTGACTAAACTTGAGGAACTCACTGACGCAGGCAGGCAGAAGGTCTTCCGGACATAGGGGGTCTCCACAGGAGATGGCCACCGAACCTCGTGTCGCGTATGCAACTAAACCTCGCCCCTCAGCCAGGACTAAATGGTGTTTATCGGTCTGGACCGCAAAGGCCGAGAGTGAATAGCGGCTTTGCTGGCGGAATAGTTCCGCCACCTTCACACGAGGAGCTTCCATGCGATTTCGCAGGATGACGGGCCGCAGCAGGAGGATCAGTAAGTAGAGCCGGGCCAGCCATCCGGCAATCTGCAGAGACCCCAGGAACCGTGCGGCACGGGCCGTGAGCGGCTCGAGCTGGGGATCCAGGATCAAAATACCGGAACGGAGAGCTTCCCTTGCTGGAGTTGTGGCAGCATACCAATTATATTGGTGGTGCAAGTGAGTCAACCCGATGAATCCATAAGAGTAAACCACCGCTCCCAGAACCGGAACCATCAAAAGAGCCCATTTCAAGGAGGCGGTGTCACTGCGCGCGTGGAACCGATGGCGAAAGGAAACCAGGTAGATTAACAGCAGCGTCGCAATCAAAGAGTGGTGGAAGTCAAATGCATGAGTGATGTGCAGCAACAAAGTGAAGGAAAGGCTGATCGTCGCAACGTACCAGGCCAACTCTTTCCGTCGAACCAAGCTGCCAGTAACTTGCAACAGGGCGACCCCGGCAAAGATCATCAGTGGTCGGCTTCGCTGGATGACCTCCAAGGGAAGCCAACGTTCAATAAACAGGATGCTGGTACGGGGGCGGGGGAACAAAGCAGCCAGTAGATTAACGATCCCCATCAAGCCGATCACCGACGGGACCAGGGCATGAAAGTCGGCCAGTTGCAGTCCACGGATGAAGGCACTTCGCCGCAAGCGGCGCACTGACAGAATCGCAGCGAGCAGAAGAATCAGTCCCAGCCCAACCCAGAGTTCGTAGTGATGCAGCCGGGAGA
>JBGPHY010000165.1:0-9975 GCA_041484625.1 Terriglobia bacterium
CGCAAGGGACTCAAGGAAGTAGCTGCCACGGCCAAGCCAGATACGATTCTGGGCTGGTACCGGAAACTCATCGCCAATAAGTTTGATGGATCCAAAGTCCGTCGAACTCACGGCCGACCCAGGATTGATGGGGATATGGAAAGTCTGGTCATGCGGATCGCCAAGGAAAACCCAAGTTGGGGCTACGACCGCATTGTGGGATCCCTGGCCAACCTGGGCCACAAGCTGTCTGATCAAACCGTCGGCAATATCCTGTGTCGCCACGACATCCCTTCTGCTCCGAAGCGAAAGCAGACGATCAGCTGGAACGACTTCATCCGCGCTCATTTGGATGTCCTAGCCGGAACCGATTTCTTCACGGTCGAAGTGTTCACACTCAAGGGATTGATCACTTACTATGTCCTCTTCTTCATTCATCTGGAGAGTCGCAAGGTCTGCTTGGCAGGAATGACTCCTCATCCGGATGAAGCGTGGATGAAACAGATGGCCAGGAACGCCACCCTGGAGGGATGGGGCTTTCTGGCAAATTGCCGGTATCTGCTCCATGACCGGGATGGTAAGTTCTGCCTGTCGTTTGATAAGATCATCGAATCGGGCAAGGTCAAACCGATTTCGCTCCCAGCGCGGAGTCCCAACTTGAATTGCTACGCGGAACGCTGGGTGAGATCGGTCAAAGAGGACTGCCTCTCCAAGCTGATTCTCTTCGGACAGTCCTCCTTGAAGCGAGCGCTTCAACAATACCAAGTGCATTACCACGAGGAACGCAATCATCAAGGGAAGGGGAATACCCTCCTATTTCCTTCGCAGACTCGACCGGTGGGCAGTATTCAGGGATCGGTTCAATGTCAGCAGCGATTGGGAGGACTACTCAAGTACTACTATCGGCAGGCGGCATGAGCCACGGCGCAGGCAATCAGATTCAGACCACAGGATTCTACGGTCTTGGGTTCGTCTCATTGGTCTTGGCTGTGCTCAAGTTGACGGTCATGGTCCATTGGTCTTGGTGGCGGGTCTTATTGCCCTTCTGGGTGTTCTTGGGTGATAACGCCACCTACGTTCTGGTCGGTTTCATTTGCCTCTTTTTCGCTAAATATGGAGAAGATGAGGAAGAGGAAGAGCCACCCATTGTCGAGACCAATCTCCTGCAGGGTTACCGCTTCGCCTCGATGCTGTTTTCCCTCATCTTTATGGATAACTTGCTGAGATGGATGGAAGCAAGAGGGGATTCGAATTGGTTTTGGCTTTGCTCGGGGAAGTTAGAGATCCTGGTATTGTTTGGAGCTCTCAGCCTGGTCTCCCACTTTCTCTATTGGTCGGGGATTGTAGCTATGGTTAATGAACAACGACCCGGAGGTTAATGGCGCACCGGTTCGCTGGCTGCAACCGGTGTTGTGATCCAATCCGCCTTAGACTCTAACACGATCAGTTAAGGTCAACCAGGCAGGTGAACTCAAGTGGCTTGCACTGCCGGAAGAGCGGTGCATGAGTTTTTTGACCATTCGGGAAGAAGCCAGAGCAACCATAGAAGAGGCTGGTTTGCCGCTATTCAATGCAGGTATTCGTCGACTGGTTGCCTTCCAGAAGGCGGCGTTAACTGGGGTTACTGTCAAAGAAGTAAACGATCCCAGGGCTGTATCGGGTTGGGAGGACTACCTGCAGGTGGGAAAGGAGATTCTGTCGTGACCAAGTATAGAGACTTACTGAAAGCTGTTGGGAGTCGGGACCCAGGAGACCAGGAACTCACATTGACAGTCGGACCGTTGAGCAAGAGATTAGGTTGACCCCCAGGGGAAGCGAAGCGATCCCGAATTCGAACAGGTTACGGCCTACATTCGAAAGGAAACTCATCGGGCCGTGAAGATCGAGCTCCTGAAGAACGGCCGGCAGGAATTCAGCGCGCTGGTGGAAGGGCTTCTCCAGCAATGGCTCAAAGTGCATAGCTGAGTCTTTGACAACCCAAATGTCCAGCTATTCGCGTACAAAATAACCTGAGGCCCTTCGGATGCAGAGGATGAGAAGGACCCCAAGAACCCATGAAGGAAGATAAATCGCGGGAATATCGGAAATAAGGAGGACTGTCTAATGCTTCAATCAGAATCAGTCAGAGATCTTCGTTGCAGGTATTGTCTCTCTCAACTAGTGGCTAATCCGGAATGGGAATCTGATGACTAGTTTATTCGATGCCTTGTTTGTGGGACCAGAAACCTGTTGGCCATCACTATTGAAATTGTTGGCTGGAGGCGGAAGAACAGCAGCTCGTTTTTCTCGCCACATGGGTCCACAGTCCCTCAGGGGTGATTTGCGAAAAGATCGTCTGGCCCGGGTGAAACATTGTTAATTGTAATTCCAGAAGTTGTTGATTCTATTAGCCGAAGAATTCTTACTTAGGACAGGCTGACGCGATGTTGCCTGCAGACACCTACGCACTTACATTCTTTCCGCAGGCGCTACCTCTTCACCTCGCCAAGCCTTAGTGCTAACATCTCTCCGACTTCATAGGTAGTGATCTGCTATGGGTGTAACCCAGCTCTTCCTCAGCTACAACAGCGCGGACCGAACATCAGTGGTCGCCGTCCAGAATCTGCTCACGAACCGGGCTTACGACCAAATCGGAGGCGTTACCGGGGCGTTGGCCGGGCGGGCCGAGGCCGAGTTTGCTCGCCTGAAGCCCGAAGAACAGACAGCGGCGTGCCGCCTGTTCAGCCGCTTGGTACGCGTGGCCAGGCCAGAGGAAGCTGCGGAGGACACGCGGCAGCGCACCGACTTGAGCGACGCGGACACTATCGCCAAGCACGTAGCGAATCGGCTTGCTGATGCACGCCTGCTTGTCAGCGGTGGCGATGCGAGCGCGGGGAAATTATCGGTTGAGGTAGCACACGAAGCTCTGATCCGGCATTGGGAACGGCTTCAGGGCTGGCTGAACGAGGACCGCGAATTCCTGCTGTGGAGGCAGCGCCTACAAGTTCATGTGGGGGAGTGGCAAGAGCAGACGCAGGACGTCGGCTACCTGTTGCGTGACGCGCTTCTCTCCGAAGCGGAACGCTGGCTCCTCATGCGGCCGCAGGATCTCACGAACGGCGAGCAGCAACTGATCCGGGAAAGCACCATGCTTCGGGAACGGGAGCAGGAGGAAGAGGAACACCGCCGGCATGCCGAGATCGAAAATGCGAGGAGGCTGAAGGAGGCTGCGGAGGCGAGGGCTGAGGCCGAACAGCAGCGTGCAGCGGAGCAGGCCGGCCGGGTGACGGTCCTGCGGCGATCATCGCTGGCGCTGGGGGCAATGCTTCTGTTGGCGCTTGGCACCGTGGTTTTCGCCTTTTGGCAGCGGGCTGTGGCTCGCGCTCGCGAGCTAGTGTCAACCTCCATTCTCAGCCAGGAAGCTGACCCTGAGCTCTGCGTCCTTTTCGCCGCTCAGAGTGTAGCCGCCACTTGGCCATGGGTACACACCGTCCTGCCGGAAGCTGAACAGCAGTTGCATCGAGCCATTCTGGCATCCCACGTGAGGCTCACGCTGGCGGGCCACAGCTACTATGTTTCGAGTGTGGCCTGGAGCCCGGACGGGAAGCGGCTGGCGACGGCGAGTGAGGACAATACGGCGAAGGTCTGGGACGCCGAGACGGGCAAGGAATTGCTGACCCTGCGTGGCCACGGTACTGTCAAGTTAATCCATTTCAGGTCCTGGCGTGGGCATTTGTCAGCCTTTAAGTTGTTGATTCTTGGTTCTAGTGCAGGCTGGTTTGGCCTCGGAATTGGGAGAATTTCCCCCAAGTTGACAGTACCCTGAAAAGCCGTCATGCGGCCGCGGTCAGGTGCAGCACCTGGTTCGGATCGGCGCTCACTTAGATCTCTCGGTCGGAAAGTCCTTGGCAGTGTCCTCGAGAACCAGAACCCAATCGTCACGATCGCCCTTCGTTGGTGCCACGAACTCGCGAGTGACAATATTGGGGTACTCCCCGACCTCTCGCCACTTCCCGGTGCGGGGATCGTACCAACGGGCCTTCACCTGCTTGCCGGTCAGTTTGTCCATGTGCATGCCGATCATGCCCCCGTGAGGCAAGTAGGCAAGGACGAAGCTGCCGTCGTCGGCCCGGGCCGCTTGGATGTGGTCTTCCCCCTCCCCTTGCCCTGAGGCGATGACCGATTGGTCGGGGACAAGCTTGTACCAGGGCCGAAGCTCGAAGAGCTGCCGCACCAGACCCACCTGGCGCGAACCTTCATAGGCCAGTGCCGTGCGCCAATGCTGAAATCCGTTGCGCGGGAACGGTCCATCGCTGTCCTTGTAAAACCAAAACAGGTCCATCGCCCCGTAGCCGTGGCCGGCAGCGCCAGCAAGCATCGCCCAGTAAGCGCCCTTCCGGACCTGGTGCGCGTCGATGCGCGGCGTCTTGGATCCTGTGGGGTGATTCTCGTAGGACGGCTCCATGTCCACCGTGGGCTTGACGGGCGACAGTCCGTAGTCGCGACTGACGCGCTGATAGGTCGGCACGGCCCATCCGTGACCGGATTGAATGGAGTTGAAATCCAGCCAGTCGGCTTTGTGGAACCACTCCGACGACGACGATCCCCCCTGGCCATGGTAGCAAACCAGGTGGCGGCCGATGCTGGCGTCCGTGAGCCCCCTAGCCATGGCCACCCAGACTGCCTCGTCTTTTCCCGGAGCCGAGTCGCCGCCCGGGAACCAGATGACGGCGCTGTTCTGGTAGCGCTGGCCTAGGAATTTGCCAAAGACGTAGGCGTTCTGTTCATTGAACACCTTTTCCGCATGCTCATTGACGTGCCACGACTTGGCGGGAACCAGGCCCATGACCAAGCTCAGCTCGTTCGCGCGATTGACTACATAGTCCACGTTCTGGAAAAACGCCTCGTTGGGCCGGGTCGGGTCCCTGTCGAGAAGCGGCGTCGCGTCGAGGAGCGAGGAGTTTCCATCCGGATGTTTCTTGCCCAGTCCGCGCAGGACATACGCCTGGATGACCGTGAAACCTTTTTCGGCGCGGTCCTTCAGATACTCATCGACCTCCTCGTGATTGAGCCGTTGGAAGAGAAGCCAGCACGTGTCGCCCAAGTAGAAGAAGGGCTTGCCGCCTTGATCGACGAAGTAGCGCCCGTTGGGGCTGACCTTGAGTCGCAGATCCTTGACGGAACGCGCGGATCCTTGCGGGGAAGTTCCTAAAGTTGAGTTTGTTGAAAGCAGAAGGACAAGGCTAACGCTGATCACGCCTCTGAGGACTGTTGAGCTTACTGAGGTTTTTCTCATCTTTGGTAACTCCGGTCGCTAAACGTGGATACACCGAACGATTGAGTAACCGGCAATCCTGCCTTGAAAATGTGATAATTGCTGTGTTTTCTGGCCGTTTCGCCCTATACCGATTATCAGCCGAACGGGGTGTTGGTTCTAGAGCAAGATGCTATGGTCGCCTCCAGTAAATGTCAACAACTCAATCTCCTTGTTTCCTGGGTGGGCTGTGCTCCGCAAGAAAAGAATCGTAATAGCTGAATCATTGAGTTCCGACTGTTCTATGGAGACTCTTTCCAGGGCCGTGTGAAAGGAATGGACATCGAGGAAATTCCTGCACGCCAGAGTCCTTGGCAATCACCCTTTGTCGAGAGACTGATCGGGTCGATCCGGAGGGAGTGCCTAGAAGTGTCTTCCAGGTCTGCGAGGGAGGCTTCTGGCTTCGCACTCGGTATTTGGCTACGGTTGATTCTGCCACCTCATATCTGTCGTGCGCAAGAATTCTCCAAGTTCATTCAGAGTTCAGTCTCGTTTCGATTTACCGTAATGTAACGTAGCCGGAATTTGGGGGAGCCAATTGCGGGTCATCACAAAGGGCGAGACTGCAAGCTGTGGCGTCTCAGTCCTTTCCATTTTTTGATATACGAGGCCGGGTTTGTCAGTATTGACCTACTGGCCGTAACACGGCCGACCTGGGAACTAGCTGCCACAAATCACGGGCGGGAACACGATCTTCCCAGTCTTAAAAGCCATTAAGTCGCGATAAACGGGCTTCGGCTTACCTATCTCCACTCTGACAAACTCGACACGTACCATTAGGGCTTGACATAGAATGTCTCCGCCCGCCAGGGTCTCCGAAGAGATATCCTCGGAAAACCGATGACAACTCTTCTGAGACCAAAACGGCGTGCGCGCTGGCCCCAAGCATAAGCCTTGGGAATCCTCGCTCCTTCCGTTCCAGACCCTGTCAGCGCGTGACGATAAAACGCAGAGAACTAAGGAGTCGCGCTGCCATGCTCTTCCACTCCATCCGCTCCGATTCCCAAGGCCTTTGCTTCAGCAGGGCCAGCTCCCTCTTTTGAATGGAACCACAGGCGGGGGGATGCTTCGATAAGTGCTTCCTCTGTCTACTGTTGCTGGCTCGCTCGCATCTCCTTCCGAGGAATGCCGTTATGTCCGATTTTGCGCAAACCACGCCCCGTGACGCCAAAATCGGCTGTAAGATCCTGTACCATAATATCCTACGCTCATCCCAGCAACACTCAATGGCGGAAGCACCAGAAAAGTGAACTCGGCCGTATAGCGGCGGCGAACGTTAATGTATCCTGCCTGGTACCAGCTCTGGGCGGAGTTCTCGAGGAGGTTGATGGTACTGACCGGGAACGTTGTGCTCACAACGGTAATGTCGGTCGGGAGCACCGTGTCGGGCAAGAAGCTGATAGTCTTGAACGGCCGGCGCGGACCGATGGGTTCAGGACCGGGCGGCGCGTTGTTGATCAGATGGGCCCGCTGCAGGTGAAGGCCATGGGTGCCAAGATATCCGATTTCCAGAGTGGCCTGGTGGCCGAGGCTCTTCTCCACCGAAGCGCTCCATTGCTCGATGTATTGTGACGGTGCGTCGAGATCGAGCGAGGCGAAGCTGACCGTTGTCTTGCCCAGCACCGGTTGGCCGAAGTTGAGCCCGGAAGCGACCAGCGTGGCAGGCGGGGTGAAGTTGTCGGCTTGCTGGGTTTCGGGGAAAACATATGGCACATTGTGACGCTGGTTGCACCATGTGTTCATGTCCACCGGCGTATAAAAAATGCCACAGGCCCCGTGAAGCACCGTCCCGAGGCTCGGGATGTTCTGGGAGACGCCGAAGCGCGGAGCGAAGTTCAGTTTGTTGGAATACTTTAAGCCCGTGGGGAAGCCGAGCTGCCCACCGATGAAAGCAAAGGGGCTCCCGTTCTGGAACACGAGATTGCTGTTGGGATACCGGATGTCAGTCAGCGGGCTCATGTACTCGTAGCGCAGCCCCATTTCGACGGTGGTGTTATGGGTGAGGCGGAAGCTGTCCTGTACGAAGGCGTCGGCGTACCACTGGCGAAGCTGCATTGGGGGAATGTCGGCCTGACGCTGCTTAACGGCGGGCAAGCCTAGCAGGAAACTGTCCAGTGCCGAGCCCGTGACTGGGTTTGCTGGAGGTAGGCTCGCCTGCGAAACGTCTTGCGTTGTCAAACGGCGGGGTCGCACACACTCGCGATCCTTCCTTCCCACTGAATGGCTGACCCAGAGTCAGCCTTCCGTGAGGTTCTTCGGGTACACAGGAATTCAAACCCTGACAGATCCCATAATCGTAAGCACAATGCAGAGTAAAGCTGGCTTTGGAATGAGTCTCTTTCCCAACCTTCAAGACTGTTGCCACGTGGAAGAGCGTGACCAATTCCGTTGGCTGACTCCTCCCGAATCGTTCAGGCCCTGCGGAACTGTGCTCCTTGTTGCCGCAGCAACAGGAAGCGCTCTTCCACCAGCGACGCCAGAGAATCCAGTTCGGCGACGTTGCTGCCTCAAGGTCTCTCGGCTGGCCACCAAGATTTTCGGGAAAGGTTCCCAGCTATACGGTTCAAAGGGATCCAATATTTGGACACTACGCGACAGATAAGAAAACCATGCTCAGCTTGACCCCTCACCCCGTCCGCCAGCGGGCGGACCGCCTTCTCCCCGCATTGCGGGGCGAGGACTTGACGTACGTCCTCTTGATAGCACTCTCGGCAAATGCCAACGGCCACACGAACCCTCACAGATTCAGCGAGGCTTCGTGTCTGGCTGGCTGCGGGCAGGGGCCTCGCCGACGCCAATCTCCTCTCATTGGTCTCTTCCAAAGAAAACCGAATTTTTGAGCTTCCTGCAATCTACGCTTCAGACCATCGGCAGTGTGTAAGGTTTCCGATACTCCTTACTGAGATAAGCATTCGCCGCTTTGTCATTCCCAAAAGTTTCAGTTTTAGGGTCGAAGATGATATCCCGGCCCAGGCGGGAGGCGATGTTGCCCAGATGGCAGATCGTCGTGGCCAGCCGGCCGATCTCCACATCCGCATTGGGCCGCTTGCGGCTCTTGATACAATCGAGAAAATTCTTCTCATGCAAGCTGCTATGTGACTTGTCCGGCGCCGCTGCAGAGGAGGGCCCGGTACTCCCGTCCTTGTAGTAGACCTTCCAACTACCTTCGTGGCCTTCACCGTGGATCATCAGACTCGCCTCGCTGCCGTGGAAACCGATACCCTCCTGGCTTCCATCTATCGGGTGGTGCTTGGCAAAGCTGCGCAATTCCCATATGAGCATAAAGTCGCCATAATCGTACGTGACGATTTGGGTATCAGGAACCTCCTTCGCATCATCGAGCCAGTAAATCCCGGCATTACCGGACACGCGTGCAGGAAGACAGTTTTCCAAGCCGTGCAACGTTTGAATGCCCCAGAGCGCTACATCCAGCATGTGAACACCCTGATTTCCTAGCTCGCTATTTCCGTAATCCCAGAAGAATCGCCACTTGTAATGGAACCGGTTGATGTTGAAGAGGCGCTTGGGTGCTGGCCCCAGCCACTGGTCGTAGTCCACCGTAGATGGCGGATCGCTATCCGGCGGCCTTCCGATACTCTCCCGCACTTGGCATTCCCAAGCTGTAATTTCGCAGATCTTCCCCAGTTTTCCGGATTTTACAACTTCAATTGCACTTTGAAAATTCTCGGAGCTTCTGTTTTGAGTGCCTACCTGGACGACGCGGTTGTATTTGCTTGCCGCTTCGCGAATAAGGCGCCCTTCTTGGATCGTTTGCGAGAGCGGCTTTTCGACATAAACATCTTTCTCGGCTTGGCACGCAAGGAGGGTTATGTGAGTGTGCCAATGGTCCGGCGTGGCGATGATGACGCCATCAATATCCTTGTCGTCCAGCAGCCTTCGGAATTCCTTGGTTGTTCCGGGCGCTTTGTTCTGGGCTTTCTCGAACTCGGGGGTGACCGTGTCGAGAATGGCCTGATCAAGATCGCAAAACGTCTTGATCTCGGCCCCTTGCCGTATCGCCCGCAAAGCGTCCCCGCGGCCCTGATTGCGGCCTCCGATCAGCCCCAACACCACCCGCTCATTGGCCTCTTTCGCGCGCGGGTTCCAGTTTATGAATCCTGCCAACGCAGAAGCCGTCCCTATCTTTTTCACAAACGACCTGCGGTCTTCCTCTTGCATAAGTTGCCTCCTATGATGTTTTGTCACCCACAACCTGGTTTTCGTCCTTCGCAAGATGAAGAAACTACGCTGCATCTGGTTCCAGGCGGAGCCGTCCGTCCCAGGTCGGTCCCGCGTTTGTGAACCTACCCACTCCGTTCGGTTTCGTTCGAATTCGACACGCGCGACACGATGCCGAAGTAACTCGCCAGACGACCCTCATCCGGAAAGTCGTTCACATCGCCGATCACGCTCAGCAGAATCGCGCCCGTGATCTTGCCGATCCCCTTGATGCTCGATAGACCCTTGTGGCCTTCCAGCTTCGAACCTTCTTCGCCAATCGTTTTCTCCAGCCCCAGAGGAACGCCGATGGCTACGACCCGATCACCGACCTTCACCAGTTCGACATCTTCCGTTTCGAGTGCTTGCAGCGAACCACTAAGCAATTGGAGTACCACCTTCCCTTCGAAGTGCCCCCCTTACCCGTCCCGGGCAAGTACAAGTTCGTGTGAGGCTCGGACATCTTTCGCTCTGAAGAGAACGTC
>JBGPHY010000166.1:0-9968 GCA_041484625.1 Terriglobia bacterium
GCGTCATGGCAGACCCACTGGGCCTATGATTCTCCCCGGCGGCCGCCCCTGCCCAAGGTGGACAATTCAACCTGGCCCCGCAACGAGATCGACACCTTCGTTCTGGCCCGCCTGGAGCGGGAAGGTTTGAAACCATCTCCCGAAGCAGACAAGGCCACGCTGTTGCGCCGGGTTTCACTCGATCTGACCGGGCTTCCCCCTACCCCGGCGGAAGTCGATGCCTTCCTGGCCGATCCCTCATCCGACGCTTATGAAAAGCGGGTTGAGCGACTGCTCAACTCCCCGCACTACGGAGAGCGCATGGCCATGCAATGGTTGGACCTGGCGCGCTACGCCGACTCTCACGGCTACCATATTGACAGCCTGCGTGAAATGTGGCGCTGGCGCGACTGGGTCATTGACGCCTTCAATCGGAACATGCCCTTTGACCGGTTCTCAGTCGAACAACTGTCCGGGGATCTTCTGCCCAATCCCACTTTGGAACAGCAAATCGCGACCGGGTTCAATCGGAATCACATGATCAATTTCGAAGGCGGGGCGATCCCGGAAGAATATCAGAATGAATACGTGGTCGACAGGGTCGAAGCCACTTCCAATACCTGGATGGGGATGACCCTGGGCTGTGCCCGTTGTCACGACCACAAGTATGACCCTATCAAGCAGGAGGAGTTTTATCGGTTCTATGCCTTTTTCAACAGCATATCCGAGAAGGGGTTGGATGGCACCAAAGGCAATGCTGCACCGGTTCTGCAGTTGCCCTCTCCGCAACAGAAGGCAGAGCTTGAAAACCTGAAGCACGAGATTGCTGCCAGAGAGGCCTTGCTGCCGGCTCCTCAGCTTGTGGCCCTGCTGAGGGAGTGGGAGAAAACCCGCCTTTCGACTCTACCGACTTCTCCAGAAGAGGGCTTGTTGGCCGATTACGAGCTGAACGGAGACCTGGGCGAAGTTTCGGGCCGCAATCCGGGGGGCAGAATCGTCACCGGCCAGGTCACATACAGCCTCAGCGCCATGGGCAAAGCAGCTGATTTTGACGGTGAGACTCAGGTGGAATTCCGACAGCCAGCCTTGCTGGACCGGGACCACTCATTCTCTCTGGCAGTCTGGCTTAACCCGCGGGGGTTTGCCATCGGAACTCGAAATGTAGGGATTCTTCAGAAGCTGGAGGAGGGAGGGGAGCGTCGCGGCTTTGAAATACTCGAGGACGAAACGGTCAAACTGCCGCACATGCGAAAGGGAATGCATTTGCTGGTTCGGATGATTGATCGTTGGCCCGACAACGCCATACAACTTCGAACCCGGGAGCCTATCCTGCCGGATTCCTGGCTGGCGGTCCTGTTGACTTACGACGGTTCAGGCCGGTCATCGGGCTTTAAGCTATACCTGAACGGGGAGCCGAGGGAACTTCAAGTCGTTCAGGATAGCCTGAGGGGTCCCGCTCTCACCTCGACTCCCCTTCAAGTCGGAAACAAAAAGCTGGCCAAGCCCTACCAGGGACAGATCGATGAACTCCGCCTCTACGACCGGGTCTTGAGGGCTCAAGAGATTGAGAATTTGTGCATCCATTATCCGACTCGAGTCATGCTGGGAGAGGTCGCCGGCCGGCCTTTCCCTGAAGCTCCGGTGGCCAAAGCAGAGACTGAAGAAGAAGGGGGAATGGATGAGGCCGAAGCTCCCAAAGAATCCCAAGAAGAGCAGGAACTCAACGCCCGGCGATCGGCGCTTCGCGAGCACTTCCTAACCCATGATGCGCCCGCCTCCATGCGGCATGCCTATGCCGAGTTGAAGAAACTGAAGGAACAGAAAACAAATGTGGAAGAGACCATTCCCAGCACAATGGTCATGAAGGAATCGCAAAAACCACGCGAAACCTTCGTGCTGGCGAGGGGAGACTACCGTAACAAGGGAACCAAAGTAACTCCGGGAGTTCCCTCTTGTCTGCTACCCCTGCCCAAAGATCTGCCGGCCAACCGACTGGGGTTGGCTAGATGGCTAGTGGATCCTTCTCATCCGCTGACTGCCCGGGTGACCGTGAACCGTTACTGGCAGAACTACTTCGGAATCGGCATCGTCAAGACCACTGAGGATTTTGGTTCGCAGGGGGAACCACCCACCCATCCGGAGCTATTGGACTGGCTTGCCACGGAATTCATTCGCACGGGTTGGGACATTAAAGCCATACAGCGTCTCATTGTCTCTTCGGCGACTTACCGGCAGTCCTCGCGAGGCAGCAAGGAACTCCTCGAGCGCGATCCGGAAAACCGCTTGCTGGCGCGTGGCGCCCGGTTCCGTCTGCCTGCCGAAACGGTGCGAGACAATGCGCTGTCCATCAGCGGACTCCTCACTCTTACGGTGGGTGGGCCCAGTCTCTATCCTTACCAGCCGAAGGGATTATGGGAAGAACTGGCTTTCGGGGATGTATTTTCCGGCCAAGCCTATGCGCCCGGCACGGGCCCGGATCTCTATCGGCGCAGCATGTACACTGTCTGGAAGCGGACGGTTCCGCCCCCCTCCCTGACGACCTTTGATGCGCCCGACCGGGAGAAGTGCAGCGCGCGTCGTGCACGAACCAATACCCCGCTTCAGGCGCTGGTTCTCATGAACGATCCCACCTACGTGGAGGCTGCAAAGGCTCTGGCTCAACGAACCCTTATGCAAGCCGCCAGCGATCCCGCGTCGCGTCTCCGCTTCGCATTCCGCCTGGCCATGGCGCGGACTCCGGATGCCAGGGAACTGAAAATCCTGCAGGAAGCGGCCCGAAAGCAACTGGCCGACTACCGTCAAGACCGAAGTGCGGCCTCCAGTTTGCTCCATGTGGGAGAGTCGCCCGTCGATGCCAGGTTCGACATCGCTGAGTTGGCGGCCTGGACTACGGTTGCCAGCATGATTCTCAATCTGGATGAAACCATCACAAAGGAGTGACTCCTTGGATTTCGAACGTGAATTTCAATTGATGCAGACTCGGAGGCAGTTCTTCGGACGGACCACCTTGGGCATTGGGACTGCCGCACTAGCCTCCCTGCTGGGCCCGACCGCCTACGCCCAGGAGGAGGGGATCAACCCCAAGACCAAAGGCCTGCTGGGTCTTCCACATTTTCCACCCAAGGCCAAGAGGGTCATCTTCCTGCATCAATCGGGGGCGCCGTCGCAGATCGAACTGTTTGACTACAAACCTCAGCTGAAAAAATTGCATGGCAGTGAACTGCCCGATTCCATCCGACGCGGGCAGCGCATCACCGGGATGACTTCGGGCCAGGAATCCTTCCCGGTCGTGGCGCCAATTTTCCAATTCCGCCAGCACGGTCAGTCGGGGACCTGGATGAGTGAATTACTTCCGCACACGGCCCAAATCGTTGACGACATTGCCGTCATCAAGACGATGAACACCGAAGCCATCAACCACGACCCGGCCATCACCTTCATCCAGACCGGCTTCCAGCAGCCCGGACGACCTAGCATGGGGGCCTGGGTGAGTTATGGGCTCGGCAGTGAAAACCAGAACCTGCCGGCATTTGTTGTGCTCATCTCCCAGGCCAATGCCTTGAACACAGATCAGCCGTTGTTTTCCCGTCTCTGGAGCAGTGGTTTTCTCCCTTCGAATCACCAGGGAGTCAAATTCCGTTCCGGCGGTGACCCGGTGCTGTTCCTGTCCGACCCGCCGGGTATCAGTCGCAGCATGCGACGCCGCATGTTGGACGGGATTGAAGAACTGAACAGAATCAAGGCAGAGGCTTATTCTGACCCGGAGATCGACACCCGGATCACCCAGTATGAAATGGCTTACCGCATGCAGACCTCGGTGCCGGAACTCATGGATTTGTCGAAGGAACCGGAGCGGGTCTTCGAAATGTACGGCCCGGACTCCCGCAAGCCCGGTACCTACGCTGCCAACTGTCTGATGGCCCGGCGCCTGGCGGAACGCGACGTCCGATTCATTCAGCTTTACCACCGCGGTTGGGACCAGCATGCCGATTTGCCTAGAGACCTCGCCCTGCAGTGCAAGGGGACTGACCAGGCTTCCGCTGCCCTCATTCAGGACCTGAAGCAGCGAGGTTTGCTGGACGACACACTGGTCATTTGGGGTGGGGAGTTTGGCCGGACCATTTATTGTCAGGGGAAATTGACGGAGGGGAACTACGGTCGCGATCATCACCCCCGCTGCTTCAGCATGTGGGTCGCCGGTGGCGGCATCAGGCCGGGCATCACGCTTGGTGAGACCGATGATTACTGTTACAACGTTGTGAAGGATCCCGTTCACGTCCATGACCTGCAGGCCACCCTGCTGGGTTGCCTGGGGGTTGACCACAAGCGGTTGACCTACAAATTCCAGGGCCGCCACTTCCGGTTGACGGACGTGCATGGTGAAGTTGTCACCCAGTTGCTAGCCTGACAGATACTGCTAGACAGGTCCCACCGTTTCTTTTAAGATCGGTTAAGCTGTGGAATCAGGCGATATCAGGTTCCGGGCTCTGTGCAATTTGGATCTGCAAATCCCGCCAGGTTCGGAAGAAAGCAACGGTAGCGGACTCCCAGATGTGCCGCAGAACCACCCGGAGCCTGGCCAACCTCGGGTCCGGTGTCTGAGCTGGCATCTGGTCACAGGACTCCACTGCCATTGAAATTCCCGGAGCGGTTTCGGTACTTCCCCAGCCACCCTATGAGTTACCAGGTTATTGCCCGAAAGTGGCGTCCGCAGACGTTTGAAGAGGTTGTTGGGCAGACAGCGGCCGAACAGACCCTGCGCAATGCCATCTTGCAGAACCGGATCGCTCATGCCTACCTGTTCGCAGGGCCCCGCGGAGTAGGGAAGACTACCACGGCCAGGATCTTTGCCAAGGCCCTGAATTGCGTGAAGGGGCCTACGGCGACGCCCTGCAATGCTTGCGATTCCTGCCGGGAAATAGCAGCCGGCAACTCCATCGATGTTCTCGAGATTGATGCGGCTTCCAATCGGGGGATTGACGAGATTCGCGAACTGCGGGAAAACGTCAAGTACGCGGCGGCCCGCGACCGCTACAAGGTTTTCATCATCGACGAAGTCCACATGCTGACCACCGAGGCCTTCAATGCCTTGCTGAAGACGCTGGAAGAGCCCCCAGAGTGGGTGGTTTTCATCTTGGCCACAACCGAACTCCACAAGGTGCCTGCCACCATCCTGTCCCGCTGTCAGCCCTTCAATTTCCGGGCGATCAGTTACCAGGAAATCTATGACTGCCTGGCCTCCATTTGCACCGCCGAGCAGATTCAGGTCGGAGAGGGAGCTCTCAACGCCATTGTGAGGGCGGCTGAGGGAAGCATGCGAGATGCCCAGTCGCTGCTGGATCAGGTGATCTCGTTCTGCGGGAAAACCATAGACGACGGGCCGGCCCGTGAACTGCTCGGGATCATCCCGCAGCAACTGTTGGAGGACTTTACTGTGGCCATCCTGGAGGACAATCCCCGGCAGGTATTGCGCCTGGTTGACCAGTTGCTCCAGAGCGGCCGTAATCTGCAACACTTCGTTCGGGAAATGCTGGCCCATTTCCGCAACCTGATGATGGTCAAGATCGCCGGGGAAGATCCTCTCTTGGTGCCTTTGCCTTCAGCCGATCTGGCCCGCCTGAAGGAATTCTCCAAACAGTTCTCGGAAGAAGACCTGACCCGTTTCTTTAAAATCCTGGTCGACACAGACAGCCAGTTGCGCTGGTCCTCCCAACCGCGCTTTCACCTGGAAATGGGCCTCATGAAGATCGTGCAGGCCAGGCGCCTGGTGCCCCTGGAGGAATTGTTGGCGGGTTTGGAAGAGTCCCAAAAATCCTTGGACTCGTCGGAGGTCAGGGCCCAGACCAGTCTCCGGCTCCCGAACACGACGCCTCTCGGCAAGATCACCGGGCCAGCCGCCAGGCTCGAACCGGTTCCGCAATCCCGGGAAACCATGCCGGAATCGCCAGGACTGATCGAAGAGTTGAAAAGCCGGGTGGCCCAGAAGTCTCCTATGGTCTCCTCGCTGCTGGACCATGCAGTGGAAATCAAGTTCAATGAAGAAGGAGTTGAAATCTGCTTCCCGCGGCACAACCGTTTTCATTGTGAGATGATGCAGTCTACGGAGAACCTGGAACTCATCAAGGAGGTGCTGGAAGCACTGACCGGCACACTCCGCCAGGTAAGTATTGTCCAGGTGGAAGCCAAGGCTGACACGCACCGAACCAAGGGCGGAGATTCTCCCGTCGACCCCGCAAAGAATCCCTTGGTGGATCGCGTCAAACAGGATCCCATTGTCCAGTCTTTCCTGGAGGTCTTCCAAGGAGAGATCCTGGATGTGAAAGAGTTAAAGAAATGACACGACCCTGAGGTGTCGTCGCCATCCTTTCCTGCCCATTCATGGAGCCACATCACACAAAATGGGGAGGAAGGTTCGTCGGAGCGTTCCCTGCTGGGATGATGAATCCTTCTACTGGCGGGGAACGGAACGGCGTCCGCTCCTTGGAAACGGCGATTCTCAGGCGACCGAAAAATAAGCCCGGCAAGGAGGGTCCATAATGAAGAACCTGCAGCAGATGATGAAGCAGGCACAGAAAATGCAGGAGCAGTTGCAGAAACAGATGGCTGAGCTTACAGTGGAGGGCAGTGCCGGCGGAGGGATGGTCAGCGTCAAAATGAATGGACACAAACAAGTGCTGGCTGTAAGAATCGAGCCGGACGCCATGACCTCCGGTGACGTAGAGATGCTGCAAGATCTGATCATGGCGGCCTTTAGTGAAGCTACTCGCAAGGTGGATGAGGAGATTTCCGGACAGATGGGAAATCTGGCCGGGGGTATGCAGATCCCCGGGTTATTCTAGATTCTGGATTGTGGACCGAATCTCAAAATCCAGAACCTCAAATCAAAAATCGGAAATCGAGAATAGAAATTTGCTATGAAGGATTTTGCTCCGCCAGTTCAGGCATTGATTGACGAACTCAAGAAGCTCCCGGGGATTGGTTCCAAGTCGGCCCAACGCCTGGCTTTCCACATTATCCAGAGTTCCTGCGACGAAGCCGGTCGACTGGCTCAGGCCATCCTGCAGTTGAAGGAAACTGTTCGTCACTGCTCGGTCTGCAATAACATCACGGATGCCGACCCCTGTCAGTATTGTTCCAGCTTTTCGCGTGACCGCGGACTGATTTGCGTGGTGGAGGAACCTCACAGCCTCATTGCCATCGAAAAGACCCGTCAGTACAACGGTCTATACCACGTGCTGATGGGCGTGTTGTCCCCCTTACACGGCATTGGCCCGGACCAGCTGAAGATCAAGGGACTATTAGAACGGCTGGCCGACGGCGCGGTCAAAGAGGTCATCATCGCCACCAATCCCAACGTGGAGGGTGAGGCCACGGCCCTTTACCTGTCTCGTTTGATCAAACCCCTGAACATCGGGGTCAGTCGGATTGCCACCGGCATGCCCGTCGGGGGAGACCTGGACTACGCCGATGAAGTCACAGTGTCTCGGGCCCTCGAAGGTCGTCGCAGCCTCTGATCTGATCAGAATAATCCACCTTGCTCTCGGGCAGCGTGTTGTCGAAGGGCTATTTGAGCCGGAAAACCCGGACGTATGACTGTGCGGACTTCGACATACCAGAGTGATCTGCGTCTAACCGAACCACCCGCTTTTCACAACTGGCCAACCACAATACAATGAGGCGATTCTCAAAGGTAACGAGCGCACGATAAGGCGGGTGCATCATGACATTGCGGCTGAAATTGGTGCTTTCCTTTCTGTTTCTCTCCGTGATTCCGCTGTTGGTGGTAACCATTTACTCTTATGTTGCCTCGCAAAGGGCTTTCCGCCGGGTATTCCTGCAGACTCGGCGTCAGCAGGATGAGATCCCTTTTGCCGTCGATAGTGAGGGCAAAATCTACACGGCCGATCCGTCGGATCAAACCAGGCTGGAAGAGCTTCCGCTGCGGAATGTCATTGGCGCGTCCGGACCGGCATCCCATCTGGAATCGGAGCAGATGGCCCGGGGGAATCTGGCGGTAGAGGTACCGATTGCCCGCCGGGACGAACTGGGAAGATTGGCTCTCACGTTTAATCGCATGGCCCGGGAACTCAAAGAGAACCAACAGCACCTGGTCGAAGCCGAGAACCAGCGGGGAGAGGAGTTCGGCTGCGATCGCTTGGAAGTAATCCTGGTCGGAGAATGTGGAGAGGGACTGGACCACTTGATGGCTAGTGTGGAAAAAGCCGTCCGCTCCTTCCGCGGCCCCACTGAAGCCCGAGACGACCCCACCATCGTGGCCCTCAAACTGAGGTCGGCTTAACCCGGACTATTCATTCCCAGTTGGAGGGTTCCTGATGATTCGAACTCGAGGTTTTCCTTGCCAATCTGTGTGGTTGACTGCCCTTGCTGTACTCATGGTGCTGCCAGGAGGCATCGGGGCCTCAGCGGCCGACACCGGACTTCGGTTCTCTGTCACGGTCTCAGGTGGGCTGCACAAGGGACCGCTCGACGGAAGGCTGCTCCTGCTGCTTTCGAAGGATACGAGTCAGGAACCACGCTTCCAGATCAGCGACACGAGCCTCGACACTCAACAGGTCTTTGGCATTGACGTCGAGGACTGGAAGCCGGGCCAGGAAGCGATCATTAGTGGCAGCGTGTTGGGGTATCCGCTGGAGAGTCTTGCAGAAGTTGCGTCCGGGACTTATGTTGTTCAGGCCCTCCTGCACAAATACGAGATGTTTCGCCGGGCTGATGGCCATGTCCTCAAGCTTCCCATGGATCGTGGCGAGGGGCAGCAGTGGAACCGTGCGCCCGGCAACCTTTTCAGCACACCGAGAAAGCTCACGATTGATCGGGGTGATCGGGGCCGGAAGGAAACCCTGCAAGTCATGTTGGACCATGTCATCCCCCCTATCGCTGATCCGACGGACACTCACTACATCAAACATGTGAAGGTCAAAAGCGAACGGCTGAGCCGCTTTTGGGGCCGTCCCATCTACCTGGGTGCTCATATTCTCCTGCCTGCGGGATTCGACCAGCACCCGGAGGCGCGCTATCCACTGATCATCAACCACGGTCACTTCTCTTGGACAATTGACGGATTCCGCGAAGAGCCTCCGGAAACAAACCTGAAGCCCGATTTCAACGAGCGGTTTCATTTGGCCGGCTACAACAGGATCGAACAGGAATGGGCCTATCAGTTCTACAAGGAATGGACCGGCCCCGGCTTCCCTCGAGTGCTGATTGTGGAGATCCAGCATGCCAATCCCTATTACGATGATTCCTACGCAGTCAATTCCGCGAACCTCGGCCCTTACGGTGACGCCATCAACTATGAACTCTTGCCTTTTATCGAGAAGAAGTATCGGGGAATCGGAGCAGGCTGGGCGCGTTTCTTATATGGCGGATCAACGGGAGGCTGGGAAGCGCTGGCGACGCAAATCTTCTACCCGGATAGCTACAACGGATGTTATGCCGCCTGCCCAGACCCCATTGACTTCCGGGCATACACGGTGGTCGATATCTATCAGGACAAGAATGCTTACTTTTTCGAAGGGCCATGGAAAAAGGTCGCCAGACCTGGGTATCGCAATTACCTGGGACACCTTTCTTCCACCTTGGAACAGATGAACCGCCTGGAACTGGTGCTTGGGGGGACTCGTAGCCGCTCCGGCGGGCAGTGGGACATTTGGCAAGCGGTCTATTCACCAGTCGGTGAAGACGGCTACCCCAAGCCCATCTGGGACAAACGGACCGGAGTCATTGACCACTCGGTAGCTGACCATTGGCGGGAGAATTACGACCTCTCCTACATACTGCGGCGAGATTGGGAGAATGGGCTTGGCAAAAAACTGCAGGGCAAGCTTCACATCTACGTGGGAGACATGGACAATTACTACCTGAACAATGCAGTGTATCTGATCGAGGAATTTCTCAAAGGCACCAAGAGCCCGCCCTTCGAGGGGGAGATTGATTATGGAGACCGTGCCGAGCATTGCTGGAATGGGGAC
>JBGPHY010000167.1:0-9943 GCA_041484625.1 Terriglobia bacterium
CCCGTTGTTCGGGCTCGACAGGACTTCGGACCTCCCCAAGACTGCCCCGGAGGCCCGTTACTGGCTCTCTGCCGCGGCATCCACCGCTGATTGCCTCAAGTGTCACAATTCGAAAGATGATTTGGGTCGCACCCCCAAGACCGACCACTCCAGGAATGTGAAATGCCTTTTGTGCGCCCAGGGCTGCGTATTACGTCCCGGATAACGCGGAAAGTGCCGGGACAGGATGAACGTCAGCGGGATGATGCTGCAAGTTTTGCGGCACCCGAATCGCCGGGGTTTGGGCATGATTACGCTCCAGGAAAGGTGCCGGCCTTACAGGGCTGCAATGATAAAGCGTCTTTCCATTAACCCCTCGATTCATCAAGGGGGCATCAAGAGTGGGAAATCCGTGATAAAGAGTTCAAACGGTTTTACAAAAATGGTACACCACCGAAACTCCGCGATGAATCGCGAAGTTAATGGTACAAAATATGGACCGCACCTGTTTTCATCGGCGGCGGTGAACTTGAATAAGGTCATGTTGCACTCTTATGAAGACACTTCGATTCCTGCTATTCTTGATTGCCTTTTCCCTGGCGTGTGGCAAGCTTTCCCAATCCGACAACAGGACCGCTGTTGAGGTCCGTCCTCCCGCTGTTGCAGGACAGTTCTATCCCGAAAATCCTGCCCACTTGAAACTGGCGATTCAGAAATTCATAGAGGATGCGGTCCCCCCGGGAGCCGACCGTTCTCTGGCCATAGTGGTGCCTCACGCCGGCTACATTTACTCCGGCCAGATTGCTGCCGATGCCTTTCGCCAGGCTTTCGGCCGGCAGTATGATGTGGTGGTCATACTAGGAACCAACCACACCACTGCGGGGTTCAGGAAGATCTCGGTCTATGCCACCGGAGCTTACCGAACCCCCCTGGGGAGTGTGGAGGTCGATGCGACCGCAGCCAAGGCCTTGCTGGATGCGGATGCAGATTGCATCTCCAGTCCGGAGGTGCAATCCCGGGAGCATTCTGTCGAAGTCCAGGTTCCATTCGTGCAAGTACTCTTCCCCTCGGCGAGAATCGTCCCAGTGGTCATCGGCGACCCCGATTTAGCGCTATGCAGTCGATTTGGCCAAGTCTTGGCGGCAGTTCTCAAGGGACGCCAGAGCCTGATCGTCGCCAGTTCCGACCTTTCCCATTACCCGCCCTACGAGGATGCGATTATTGTCGATCGACTGACCCTCACCGCTGTTGCCCAACTGGATCCCAAGGCGTTGAGCCAGCAGGTCCAAGCCAGTATGCGGGGGAAATTCCGAAACCTGGACACTTGTGCCTGCGGGGAGGCCCCTGTTCTGGCCGCCATGACTGCAGCCAAGGCGCTGGGGGCCACTCGCGGGATTGTCCTAAGTTATGCCAACTCCGGGGACGCTATCGTCGGTGATCACTCCCGTGTAGTCGGTTATGGCTCCGTCATGTTCGTTGCCGCAAATGGCCCCGCCGACTTGAAGGGGTTGGAACGACCCAGGGCCTCGGCTGCCGACGCTCCGATCTCTCCTGCGGAAAAGAAAACTTTACTGACCTTTGCTCGGGACACCCTCACCCGCTACTTTTCCACGGAGACTGTACCTCTGGCACGGGGGATGTCTGCAAGGCTTCAAGTTCCCCAGGGAGCGTTTGTCACCTTGAAGAAACATGGGGATCTGCGGGGATGCATCGGCAACATGACGGCCGCAGCACCGCTCGGTCAGACGGTGGGGTCCATGGCCATGCACGCCGCCTTCAGTGACAACCGCTTCACTCCCTTGTCAGCCCAAGAACTGAAAGAAGTGGAAATTGAAATCTCCGTTTTGACCCCCATGAAGCCGGTATCCAGTCCCACGGACCTGGTGGTAGGGAGAGATGGAGTTGTGCTGCAAAAGGGCGGGAAATCCGGGGTCTTCCTCCCCCAAGTCGCAACGGAACAGGGTTGGAACCGGAACCAGTGGCTGGACCAGCTTTGCCTGAAAGCGGGTCTGCCGGTGGGGAGTTGGAAAAGTGAAGCCCAGCTTTTTGCCTTTCAAGCCGTGGTCTTCAAGGAGTCAGACTTCAAATAGCTCATCTGAGAAGGAGAGGTTTGGCAGCCACGAAAAGCGGACGATTGTTTCTTGCCCACCAATAATCTTGTACTCCATCTAGCGCTATTCCTCCTGGGACTAGTCTCCATTCTCGGGCAGGTCGTTCTCCTCCGAGAACTGACGGTTGCCTTCTATGGCGTAGAGTTAATCTATGCACTGGCCCTGGGAATCTGGCTTCTTGGGACTGCCTCAGGCTCATTGATCAGGCGCAATTCTGCACCGTCAAGTCTGCAAGTGGGCTCTCTGTTTGCTACAGCTGCTCTTTTCTTTCTCCTTGATCTTGCGGCCATCCGTGCACTCCGCCCATGCTTGGCTCCAGCGCCGGGCGCTTACCTGCCCTTCGCCACGCAAATCCTGTCGATGGGGGCCTTGTTACTGCCGGCGGGTCTTACCCTGGGATTGTTGTTTCAATGGTGTGCTCGACTTGCGGTTGCCGCTGGAGGCACGCTGGCAAGGGCATACGCCATCGAAAGCGCGGGAGGGGTATTGGGCGGGTTGTTGTCGACCGGTTTCCTGATGGTGGGGATCCAAAACTTCACCATTGCTCTGCTTTGTTCCTTGTTGGAGCACTGGTTTCAGGAATTTTTGCCTTGACGAGCCTTCCTGGCAGTCGAGCGGACTCAGGAGGGGCAGCCCGGGCCGTCGGTCCGCTTTACGCTGCCGATCTCGCAGGAGGATGTTTAGACTCTCTGGTCAGCAGCCTGGTCTTGATCCCACTTGCCAGACTGTCCAACACAGCCCGACTTTTGGTGCCGCTGCTACTTTCAGCGTTCCTGCTTTTGTAAGATTGCTGACTGGGGCACCGAATCCCGATGTTTCAGTTTTCAGATAAATGACCCATCTCTTCGAAGCTACCAGGAGGCGTCAATATGAATGCAACCGAAAGCCATTCGAGCAAGCAGCAGTCGCACCTGGGCCATACGCCGAGAGAGAATTCGCTCAAACCTGAAAGACTCGTGTCGTTGGACGGGCTTCGCGGCTTTGACATGTTCTGGATCATTGGCGGAGAGGCCATTTTCAAGGGGCTCGCAAAAGTATTTCCTGGCCGGGTCGCAACTACTGGTGTCGAACAGCTCGAGCACGTGGCGTGGGAGGGTTTGCATTACTACGACGTGATCTGGCCTCTGTTCATGTTCATGGTTGGAGTTTCCATCTCTTTCTCGACCTCGAAAAGAAAGGCAATGGGCGTCGGCACAAAGGCCCTGTATTTCCATGCCGGGAGACGCGCGATTATCCTGTTTTTGCTCGGTATGATCGCACAGGGGAATCTGCTCGATTTCGACCTTTCAAAACTCCATCCCTGCTACAGCGTCTTGCATGGAATCGGCGCTGGTTACCTCATCGCAAGCATCGTTTCCTTGAACTTCCGGCCTGTCGGGCAAACCGCTGTAACCGCCGGCTTCCTCTTGCTGTATTGGGGGTTACTGATGGTTATCCCCGTGCCTGGCTTCGGCACCGGCGTTCTGACTCCGAGCGGAAACGCGGCCGCGTATGTCGATCGGCTCATCTTGGGGCGGTTTCATTACGGTACTAATACCTGGTTCCTGAGTTACCTGGGATTTGCCTCATCGGTTCTCATCGGTGTACTGGCGGGAGAACTGTTCCTCTCCGGGCGGCCTGCCCGGGTTAAGTGCATACGGTTATTCGGCGCCGGCTTGGGCGCCCTGGTGCTGGGGCTCGTTTGGAGCATCTGGTTACCCATAATCAAACTGCTTTGGACAAGCACGTTCGTCCTGGTTGCCGGGGGACTGAGTTGCCTGCTCATGGGCGCGTTCTACCTGGTCATCGATGTCCTCGCTTTCAGGAAATGGGCATTTGGATTCGTTGTGATCGGAACGAACTCCATCGCCGTATACATGGCAGTGATGCTTTTCGACTTTCGGCACATCGGCAACATATTCGTCAGGAGTTTGTTGCCGCGAGTGGGAGTCTGGAGTAGTTTTGTGGAAGCCTCTGCTGCATTCGCGGTCCTTTGGTTGATCCTGTTCTGGATGTATCGGACGCGCACATTTGTGAGAATATGACCAGGCAGAAGAAGAGGGTCAGCTTCAGACGTTCATGTCCGTGACATTTAGTTGCGCCCCTTTCTCTCCAACAGCCTCTTGGTTTGTGTATACTAGTGTTGCCACTAAGTTTTTGAATTCATTTGTCTACACCTATATAAAGGGTACGATATGAATAATTCTTTATCTCGGCGAGAATTTCTGGCAGCCGGAATGGTTCTGCCAACCACAGTACTGGCTCCTGCTGTCTTCTCCAGTGCCAGTACCACAGAGAACAGAATTGTCGTTTCTGGTTTGGAGGTTGGGAGTGCCTTGTAGTACCGGATTTTGGGCAAAACCAGCTTAAAGATGACGTCTGTTGGATTTGGATGCATGATCACCTCCGATCCCAGTGTCATTGCGAAGGCAGTTGATCTGGGCATCAACTATTTCGATACCGCGCGGAGCTACCAGCAGGGAAACAACGAGCGCATGGTCGGGACCGCGCTGGCAAGCAAGCGCAAGAGTGTCATGATTTCCAGCAAGAGTGAAGCGGAGAACAAGCAGTCTGCGCTGGGCCACCTCGAAACCAGCTTGCGGGAGCTTCGCACGGACTATCTGGACGTCTGGTTCCTGCACAGCAAGGATGAGCCGGCCTCGCTTAACGATGGACTGCTGGAGGCAGTGCAAATTGCCAAGAAGCAGGGCAAGGCGCGCTTCGTCGGGTTGAGCACCCACCAGGCGGAGACCATGGTGCCGGCTGCCATCAGGGCCGGGGTTTTGGACGTAGTGCTGATTACCTACAATTACACCATGGGTTCTCGCCTCGATGCCGTCATCGAAGCCGCCAATAGAACAAGCCTGGGAGTGGTAGCCATGAAGGTGATGGCGCACGGCAAGAAGGGATTGAGGCCCGGTGTTGGCTCTGCCGCACTCAAATGGGTTCTGAAAAACCCAAACGTGCACACCACAATCCCCAGCATGGTGGACATGGATCAACTGGAACAAAACTTCAAGGTGATGGCAGACTCGTTTACTGACGCGGACCAGACCGTCCTGAGCGCCTATCTGGAAGAGTTGGCGCCGGTTTACTGCCGTATGTGCGGCGACTGCCAGGGCCATTGCCCTCAAGGCCTTCCCGTGGCCGACATGTTGCGTTATTTGACTTATGCCGAAGGCTATGGTCAATTTGCGCTAGGGCGCGAGAAATTCCTGGCCCTGCCCAAAGAGATTCGGAATGTCCGTTGCGGCGACTGCTCCGCCTGTCCCGTTCACTGCTCCAACGGCGTCCAGGTTTCCCGGCGTCTTCGCTACGCTCAGGAGGTATTTGCGTGAAATGGCAGGCAGGGAAGGGCCTCAATGAAAATAGCCGCAGTTTGGAGTTCCGGCTTGAGCCGGCACCGCTGGAAGGCGGAACTCCGAACTCATTTTCAGTGGAGGCGGCGCGCCAGAATGGCAAATATATGACTTCAATGGAAATGCGTGTATCTGTCCTAAGGTTAAGTTCCCAAGCTCAGATCTCGAATTGCGAATGTTTCCCCGGAGGCTGTCAAAAGCCGGATGTAGGTCGTCATCTTGCGCCGCCCTTGTTCAGGCCCATGCGGCTGATCCAATAATTTCCGGCGATTTTTTTGTTTCGTCGCTGTGGCGTTTTGTATAAACTACGGCTGCCGTGTCTGGCAAAGGCTTGTTCACACTTTCATAGACACACCAACACCCATGGAGGTAGAAGAATGCAAAGAAGGAAACCGGTTGCTCTCGTGACAATTGTTCTAGGGATTTTTCTCGTTTTAGGTCTGGGCGGATGTAAGAAAAAGGCGCCAATTACCCCCCCTCCGCCCCCGCCACCCGCAGCCCCGTCTCCCGCACCGGCGCCAACGGTGACTCTCTCGGCCGATCCAACTTCCATTGAGAAGGGACAATCGTCGACGTTGACATGGAGCACTAGCAGTGCAACAAACGTCTCATTAGACCAAGGGATTGGAGACGTCAGTACCAGTGGTTCGCGTTCTGTGTCACCCAGTGTCTCCACCACTTACACCATCACAGCCAAGGGCGAAGGCGGGACCGCCACGGCGACCGCCCGGATCTCGGTGAGCGCTCCGCCGCCTCCGCCGCCCCCGACCCCCATGGGCCCGTCTGTGGAGGAATTGTTCAACGAGAAAGTCAAGGACATCTATTTTGACTACGACAAGTCTGACATTCGGGATGATGCCCGACCGGTTCTCGCTGCTAACGCGGACTTCCTCAAGCAGAATCCTTCTTTGAAAGTGACCATTGAAGGCCACTGCGACGAAAGGGGTAGTGAGGAATACAATATTGGACTGGGGGATCGTCGTGCCACCGGAACCAAGGAATACCTGGTGACATTAGGAGTTTCCGCTGACCGGGTCAATTCGATCAGCTATGGCAAAGAGAAGCCGCAGTGTGCCGACAAGACCGAGGAATGCTACCAGAAGAACCGGCGCTCGCACTTCGTAATGGCCGGAAGGTAGTGGTCGATTGGGTCTTAGACCGGCAACCCTGTGTCAGGAGCCTTGCACAGGGTTGTCGTGTTCTCGGGCTGGTAACGCAGGCGAACCCGCGGACTGCCGACAGACCTGACAAGATGGTCCAGCTATCCTCAATTCAGTGGTGTGGTCCAAGTCAACCGAACCCGAGGTGAGTGTCAGTGGCGAAGCAGAGACTCTTGTTGTGCTTCCTGTTTTTGGGATTGACCAGAATTACCTCTTTTGCCGCCAGCAAAGAAATCATCCAGCTCCAGGCTGACGTTGCCCTGTTACAGAACCAGGTAAGAGATCTGCAAAGGACCATCGACACACAAGGGGCCGTCCTTAAGACCTTGATCGAGCAGCTGCACGACCAGGTGGCAGGGCTCCAGAAGAATCTTGAAGACCTCAGGGCCGCCAACCAGCAGATCCAGGCTACAGTCGCTTCCAAGGTCGAGTCGATTTCCGGACAGTTTTCAGCGGTGAATTCCAGCCTGGATGTGATTCTGGACAAGATCTCCAGACTGTCCCAACAACTGGCAGAAACAAAAGCCAAGACGGAAGCCCTGGAGGCGGCAACGGCTAGTAGTGCGACTTCTGCCGCTCCCTCCAAGCCACCTCCTGCCTCTCCGGCCCAGCTCTATGACACTGCTTATGGAGACTACATCAAGGGGAACTACGATCTGGCGCGACGGGGATTTGAGGAATACGTAAGCACCTATCCGGATACCGAGCTATCTGACAACGCCCAATACTGGGTTGGCGAGTGCTTCTACGTGCAGAGGAAGTTCCCGGAGGCAGTGAAAGCATTTCAGCAGGTCATTGATCAATATCCCAAGGGAGACAAAGCTCCTGCGGCGGCCTTGAAGAAGGCCTATAGTCAGCTGGAAAGTAAGAACACGGATGCCGGCATCAAAGAGCTCCGAGCGGTGATCCAGAAGTATCCCGGCACTGATTCGGCCCAGTTGGCGAGAGAGCGTCTGGGCAGCATGGGTGCCGGCGGTACTGCCAGACCCTCACCAGCGAAGAAGCCGGCCAGGCATTAAGGGACCATCATTCATAACGGTTAGCGGATCGAGGACTTCCAAGCCACATCTATTTTCATAATCTGTTAATAGGGGGCAGACTATGTCGAATTCCGTGAACAAGGTCATCCTGGTTGGCCGATTGGGGAAGGACCCTGAGGTGAAGTACACGCAGGGCGGAACCGCAGTGGCCCGCTTCTCGCTGGCAACAGACGAAGTCTGGAAGGATCAGAGCGGAGAGAAACAACAAAAAACCGAGTGGCACAACATTGTCGCCTGGAACAAGCTGGCCGAAATCTGTGGGCAGTACCTGAGCAAAGGCAGGCTGGTTTACATCGAAGGACGGCTGCAGACTCGCAACTGGGAAGACAAAGAGGGAAACAAGCGGACCACGACTGAGATTCGAGCTGATAACATGGTCATGCTCGGAGGAAAACCTGAGGAGGCTCGACCAGAGAAGGCGGCCCCCTCACCAGCAGCGCCTTCTCTGGAGGCACACGGCGACTCCGAAATAACGGATAGCGATATCCCCTTCTAGCCCGGAGAGAATCGACTTCAGGATTGGCCCCGGCCCGATTTCAAATCTGTGCCATTCATCCGGGAGGCAACCAGTTTGCCTGCTTTTGAGCTGATCATGCCTAAGTGCAAATGCTGTGGCCGCAAGGTAGGGTTTGTGCAGATTCTGCGCAATCCCTTGCTTCTGAAGACCTGGAAAGTGCTTGACGCGCACCTCTTCGAGACTCTCTGCCTGGAATGCATCGCCCAGTGGAACACGTACTTTGAAGGATACAAGAAGTATCATGCTTCTAAGAAGAAATCCCAGCGGGGCCGTTAGGACGGCCGCCCGCTTTCAATCCCTCCTACCCTGCAACTCCAAAGGCACGGGATTCTGCAGGACTGGAACCGTTTCAGGCTAGGCGTGATAATCGGAAAGGCTGTCGGCGACTACCGCATTCTGGCGAGGTGGGGTCCGGCTGAATGCCGGTGTGTCTACAAAGCATTTCATGTTACCCAACGCCAGCTCTTTGCCATAAAACTCCTGCAGGCCTCTCCCGCCGAGGGCAATCCTCTCCAGCAAGCGTTCTTCGACCGCTTGGAAGTAGCTGTTCGGTTGGAAAATCCCTGCATTGCTCGTACCTACCCGTTGGAAACCTGTCAGGACCTCAGTGTCGTTCCTTCTGAGTTTGTCCACGGACAGTCCCTTGCCGAGAGGATCCAAACGGGGCAGTCGAGCTTCGATTTCACGTTGAGGATAGCCCTGCAGTTTGCCGAGGCGCTGGTCGCTGCGCACTCCCTGGGATTGGTTCATGGCCGACTAACGCCGAGTCGCCTGATGATTACAGCGGAGGGGTCTCTGAAGATTGTGGACTTCTGCATGGCCTTCCTGCCATCCGAATTGGAGGTGGTGGACCCTGGACCGGAATGGCCCCCATCTGGTTCCACTCTGGTCCCTCTTGTTGCTGACGCCGCCTACCTATCACCGGAACAAGCCCGGGGCACGAGCGCTGATGAGGGCTGTGACCTTTACTCGCTGGGCAGGATCATCTATGAACTCCTGGTGGGAGAATTCCTCATCCGGGGCCAAACCCTCGAGGAAATCCAGCGGGAAGTCTTGGAGCGGGACTTCCTTCCTCTTAATTCCGTGCGCCACGATGCGTCATCCATTTGGACTCGCATCCTCCAAAAACTCCTTAAGAAGGACCCGCAGTCTCGTTGTCCCTCAGCGCAGTCTCTTTTGGAAAGTCTGCGAGAACTGAGAAACGGGATCTATTCTTATTCGTCGTTGCCCCCGCACAAGAACCGTCCACTTTCCAGGCGGTCATTCTTCCTCAGATTTCTTGGTGACAAAACGAAGTAAGGAGGAAAATTGCACAAGGAGATAATTACCTGTTTGAAGGGTTAGGATATGGAACACCTGCTGCTCAAGTACGGGTATCTCCTGCTATTCCTGGGAGTGGCTGTTGAAGGTGAGACATTCCTGTTGGCGGGAGCCTATTTGGCTCAACGCGGCTATTTGCATCTCCTGACGGTCATGGGTGTTGCTGTTGCCGCAAATACTCTTGCCGACCAGGCCTATTATTATGCAGCCAGAGCCCACGGACAGGCTTGGCTACAAAAGCGCTACAGCTCTCATCCGCGTTACCAGAGGGTCCTTGATGCTATCTCACGACACGGCAGCTGGCTGCTGCTGGCCAGCCGATATGCCTTTGGCTTCCGCATCATTATTCCCGCGGCCTGTGGGGCCACGGGGATGCCGGCCCTTCGCTTTGCCCTTATCAACATTCTGGCCGGGTTGTTGTGGGCCGTTCCTACCGCTTTGCTAGGCTTTTACTTCGGACAGGCCGCAGAGAGGTTGC
>JBGPHY010000168.1:0-9860 GCA_041484625.1 Terriglobia bacterium
GGGGGGGATGTCGAAACCGATGTTCCCATTCTGGTTCAGGGAACAATCGGCAAATCATCGCTTCAGGGCAAGATGAATGCCGGAGGGCCGGAACTCTACGTGCATTCATCCGGCGGGAGTGTTCACATCAGGAAACTACAGTAGAGGCCATTGGTCACTAACCACTGCTCGTGCGTCGCGTCGCGTCGTACCAAAGAAACAGGCAAAGACCTACGAAAAAGACGAGAGATACTGTTTGAGAAAGGGGTTCTTGTCCGTAAAAGGGAGTGCGGACCAGATCCTCTGAGTACCAGGGAAGCAACCGCAGGCCCGCCCCGAGCATGCCTCCCAAGGCCCCCCCTGCCATGAAGCCGGAAGCGATAATGATGCCGCGCTCCCGCATACTCCTTCCGAGTTCGCCTCCCCTGGACTCCGAGCGCCGGGAGACCAGGTAAGATAGGAACCCGCCCACCAGGGCAGGAGAGTTCAACTCCAGGGGCAAATACATCCCCAAGGCAAACACCAGGGCTGGGACCCCCAGCATTTCCATCATCACCGAAACCATGGCTCCAGCCCCAAAGAGCAGGTATGCCACCGGCTGTCGGCTCATAAACCCCTCCACCAGGGCTTTCATAATCGAAGCCTGAGGGGCCGCCAGGACGCCCCGGGCATCTCCCGCGTTGGCCTCTCCGAATTGAAAAGCCCTGGCGAGTAAGACGATGGCCAGTCCGGAAGCTGTCGCGGAGGCTACGACTCCCAAAAACTTCACCCGTTGCTGGGCCGCAGGAGTGGATCCCAACCAGTAGCCGGTCTTGAAGTCCGTGATGGTTTGGCCGGAGACGGAGAGAGCTGTGCAGACCATGCCGGCTATTGCCATGACAAAGAACATGCCGGTTGATCCGGCCAGGCCGAACCGCAGTAATACCACCGAGGAGATGATAATGGTCAACATGGTCATTCCCGAAACGGGGTTCCGTGCGGTGGTGGCAATGGCATTGGCGGCAACGGAAGCGAAAAAGAACGAGAATGCCAATGTCAGGCCCAGACCGGTCACCAGGATCAACGGTGAGACTTGGAGGCTCCCAAAGAAGACAGCCACCCCGACGGCGCTCAGGACCACCCCGACCAGGATGGTCTGAGTCTTCATATCCAGGTCAGTTCGAATACCCTCGACAAGCTGGTCTTGGCGGAATGCCTTGGCCGCCACTGAAAAGGAACCGACGACTACCCTCAGGGATTTGATTATTCCAAAAATCCCGGCAGCAGCAATGGCACCCACGCCTGCAAAGCGGACGTAGCCCCGGAAGATCTGCCCCGCCGTCATTGAGGCAATTGGGATCGTGGCGGGATAGACTGCCACATCGGGGAAATTACGGCCAACCATCCAGATCAGGGGTACCAGCACAAAATTGGAGAGGACTCCCCCTGCACAAAGAATCATGGAGGAGCGCAACCCCATCACGTAGCCGAGGCCGAGAATGAAGGCGACCGCATCAAAACTGGTCACCATTTTGGCCCGATCCGCCAGGCCCTTTACCCAGGGAATAAATTGCAGGTCAATGGATTCCTTCCAAATATGGAACGTGGTTACAAAGAAATTATAAACCCCGGCCACAGCAGTGGCCTGAAGCAGAAGCTTGGCTTGGGACCCGCCTCTTTCCCCCGTGACCAGAACCTCGGTGATTGCCGTGGCTTCCGGGTAAGGCAGCTTCCCGTGCATTTCCCGAACGAAGTAGCGCCTCAGGGGGATAATGAAAAGAACGCCCAGGCAGCCTCCGGCGATACAAATGAAGACCGTTTGAAGAGGGTGAGGATCCAGATGGAGGATGTAAAGCGCCGGCAAAGTGAAAATGGCTCCAGCCACCACGCTGCCCGCCGTTCCACCGATGCTGGTCATGATGACATTTTCCAGCAGGCTGGAACGGCGACGATAGATCCGGGCCAGCCCGATGGCCAGGATGGAGATGGGAATGGCCGCCTCCATCACCTGGCCCACCTTCAAACCCGAGTAGGCAGAAGCAATACTGAAGATGACACACAGGAATAGCCCCCAAAAGACAGACCGGGCGGTGCTTTCAGGCGGGCGGGTATGTGCCGGGACCACCGGATGGTAAACCTCACCCTCAGCCAGGGGAGTATAGGCGTTTTCAGGCAAGGGCTGGGCGTTCACAACCCCATTGGCTTTCACGAAGTAGGATCCTTAGAAAACTGCCACCTAAAAACCATCTCGATTGGCGACAGACTCTCCAACGGTTCATCAGACCTCCAGGCAACACGGAGACTATTTCGCGCCATCCTAGTTTTGCCGACTCTTCTCGTCAACTGCTAATCACATTGAAATTGGATCCTGGGAGGCTGGAGTTTACCTGACAGGCCGGGATGCCGGCACAGATTGACCGGGGCGAAGAGGTCAGGCAATGCGGATACCTCGCAGAATGTTCTCAGAGTCCTCATCTTTGTAAGCGGCGGGTTCCAGCTGTAAGCATGAGGCTGAACCCAAGGCCAGGGCGCGGCGGAATGCTTCGTCTGCCGGGAACCCGGACAGCAGGTAATGCGCCAGGCCGGCGGTCACCGTATCTCCCGCACCAATAGGATTGAGGACATGATCCAAGTGAGGCAAGTGGAAATGACGTTCTTCGATCCTCCCTTGGACTCTATGGAGCAGTCGGGCTAACTCCGCCCCATCGGTCAGCAGAAAGACGCGATGGGAACTGTCCCCGGCCAACAGATCGGGAAAACGTGATTGGAATTCCTCGAATTCACGTCGATTGATCTTGACGTAGTCGACGCTGTTGAGGAGTTCTTCGGGGATGGCGCGAACTGCATCCAGGATGGCTAGTCTCGCAGTAACTCGTTGATGAACTGCCCAGTAGATCCCCGGGCTGAGGCCAGCCGGCACCGTTCCGCAGTAAAGCACGGCATCATAGGAACCATGCTGTCCCCCTACCAATTCAGCGATTTGATCTTCTACCGAACCGTCTGTCGAGATGGAAAAAGGCTCGATCATTTCAGTGACTGTCGCAGTGGCGTGATCAATTAAGGTGGAACAGGTGCGAGTCTCTTGGCGGGTCTCGTAGGCCAGAGTGTGGATGCCCTTCTGTCGGCAATAGCCCGCGATCTTTTGACCATTCCGCCCCCCCAGCACCTGGAGCAGACACACCTCATGTCCAAAGTGGCGCAGCACCAAGGAGGTGTTCAGCCCCTTGCCAGAAGCCAGTTCGGTTATCCGCCGAGCTCGATTCACCCTCCCCACCGTCACTGAATCAAACTCGAGAATCTTCTGCCATGCCGGGTTGAGTCCTACAACCAGGATTCGCGCCATTATTGCCTTGACTTCTCCAATTTCAGAAGGGTATCAATAGCTCTTTCTTTACCGGCCTCGTGGTTCAACGACACTCACTGTGACTGTCCACGAACTGCCTAGATTATGGCAATCGCTTTGGCGGAACGCAACCTTCGTCCAATTTGAGGCCCTCAAAGCGGCCCGGGAGAGGAGACGCATCCTGGTGTTGCGTGTCGGGTTGAATCCTTACGGGATCAGCTATGCCGTGGGATTGACAGGCGCTGGCACTTCCAAGGAGAATCCTCGCCCCTTGGGCCTGCACGGTTTTGTGCGGCTCGCGGAAGAGATTGGAGCTAGAAGTATTGAACTGCATGGCGGGCACCTCTTCGAACTGGAACGGGAGACGCTGGAAAGGCTCAAAGAACGTCTGGCGGAAAAGGAGGTCTGCCCGATCGTCAGCGTCGGGCCTCCCATGGATGGCCTCGACCAGGCGATTGTCTGTGCCTGTGCCCTGGCGGCAAAGATCGTTCGAGTCGGACTGACCACCGTGCTTTGCGGCGACCGTGCTGAGCTGGGGTCAGACTGGTCTCTCCTGGTCCGACAGGTTCGTAAGACGCTCTGCGAGCGCGCCAGGCAGGCGGCCGACTTGGGAATCGCCCTGGCCATCGAGGACCACCAGGACTTCGGAAGCCGGGAGTTGCTCGACTTCGCAAATGAAGCGGGGACGAATGTGGGAATTTGTCTCGATACCGGAAACCCGCTGGCGGTCGGCGAAGAGCCGATATCCTTCGCTCGCCGAGTGGCGCCCCGGGTCCGGCATGTTCACATGAAAGACTATCAGGCCCAATGGACCGACCAGGGCTATCGCCTGGTCCGCTGCGCCATCGGCGATGGAGCTATCCCTTTTGTGGAACTGGCCAGGATCCTGAGTGAGCATCACTCGGAACTGACTGCTTCGATTGAATTGGGAGCCTTGGAGGCCCGGCATATTCGGTTGTTTCAGCCGCGATGGTGGCAGGGTTATCCGGAGCGATCTGCAGCAGATCTGGGTTCTTGCCTGGCTGCTGCACGGGTTCGGTTGCTGGAGGAGACGGCAGAATGGCGCACGCCCTGGGAAAAGAATGCAGGACCTCAGGAAATAGTGGATTACGAATTGGGTCAATTGAGGAAGAGTGTGGCCCACCTCAAAGCGATGGGGTTGATGTGAATCAGGTAATAATCAATCCGCCGATAGCGCAGATTACGGCAGAATACATTGGACTCTTCGATTGAAGGCGGCTTTATCCATCTATCCTGGTCGAGGACGAGAACGACGACGAGAACGATTTCAATAGGCAACTATGACTGAAGGAGATTTCATGGACAAATCGTTGGCAGGGCAGGTGGCCTTCGTGACCGGTTCGGGCCGGGGCCTGGGCCGGACCATGGCCGATCGGCTCGCGGAGCTCGGGGCCTCTGTGGGGATTCACGATGTTTCACAGAACGCTCCGGCGGAATTCGGCGAAGCCCCGAGCCTCGAGGCCGTGGCACAAGAATTGAGGCGGCATGGTGGAAAGGTCAAGGCCGTCACCGGGAATATTGCCGACGAGGAGGCGGTGAAAGCCATGGTCAGGCAAGCCGAGGAGGCCCTGGGGCCGATCACTGTCCTGGTCAATTGCGCGGGGGGCGACATTGCCGCCATGGGCGGAAAACCCCAGCCCAACAACGCTCTCGAGATTCCTCTGGCGGATGTCCACGCCATCATTGACCGCAACTTGATCGGAACCATGATGGTCTGCCGTTCGGTTTGTCCGGGGATGATTTCCCGGAAACAAGGATCAGTGATCAACATCGCCTCTGCAGCCGCCCACTTCGGGACGTCACCCGAGGTGGTTTATTCCACCATCAAGGCGGCTATTGTTCATTTTACCCGCTGTTTAGCTTTTGAGATGCGCTCCCATGGCATTCGCGTGAATGCCGTGAGCCCGGGGCCTACTAAGAGTGCCCGCTTTCTGGCCACGCGCAAGACGGACCCGGCCATGATGGACGAATCAGGGTCCCTGATTCGGTATGGCTCCCCCCAGGAGGTTGCAGACGTTGTGGCCTTCCTGGCCGGCCCTGCCAGTCGCTTTGTCAGCGGACAGGTGATCCGGGTTGATGGCGGAATGACGCTTTACCCGGGATGATTTTCTCCGTTGAAGGAGGTTGTCGATTATGGAAAATCCTGGCGGAAAGAGGATGAGTAAATGAATCCAGAAAAGATCGTCATCCAGGGTCCCTACTTTCAGGATCTCCTGAAGCAGCCCCAAGCTATAAAGGACACGCTGGCCGGGCTTGAAGCGGATTCCGGCTTACCCATTCTCTCGCAGAGGCTGAGCCGAAAGGATTATGACCGGGTTCTCCTGACCGGGATGGGATCGTCGTTTCACGCCCTTCATCCCTTAAGCCTGCGTTTGGTGGAACAAGGGTTCACACCTCTCATGCTGGAAACCTCGGAATTGAATTACTATTATTCTCCGCTCTTGAATCCGCGCACGCTGATCGTGGCTGTATCACAGTCGGGTGAGAGTATAGAAATGGTCCGGCTGCTGGAACTCAATCAACGGAAATCTCCCGTAATCGCGGTCACCAATACACCCAATTCCACGCTGGCCCGCCACTCAGATGCCACTGTTCTTACCTGCGCCGGCGCTGAGTCAACGGTTTCCTGCAAAACCTACGTAGCCGCACTGACGGGTTTGATCTGGCTGGGGGAGTTTCTGGGCCAGAGCGATCTCTCCCGAAGCCGCCAGGAAATGGAAAAGGCAGCTTTCCTGTCCGGAGAGTATCTTGGAAACTGGAACGGCCACGCGGGAGACCTCATCAACCTCTTGCAGGGTATCCGGAATGTCTTCCTGGTGGGGCGGGGAAGCTCCCTGGCCGCCACCGGGACAGGCGGCCTGATCGTCAAGGAATCCACGCATCTCCATGCTGAAGGCATGAGCACTGCTGCCTTCCGGCATGGCCCCATGGAGATGCTGGACTCGCGCACCTTTGTGCTGGTGTTTGCCGGGGAGCCAGCCACGAAGGACCTCAATCGACGCCTCTGGGAGGACATCCGATCTGCCTCCGGAGTAGCTGGCTGGGTTGGCCCCGATGCCACACAAAAGGCCTTCCGATTGCCGGAAACCTCCTCAATCGTTCGACCCCTCCTGGAGATTCTCCCCGTCCAGATGATGACTCTGGCGCTGGCGGCTTTGGCAGGCCGAGAGGCCGGTCGGTTTGAACGGGCCCAGAAGATCACCACCACCGAGTGACCCGGCCTTCTGGAGTCTACTGCCCGCACGTCACGAGGCCGGACAGACCTGGCTCAACCAACAGGCATCCTGAAAAAGAGAGGCGAAACCGGTCCATCTGCGGCGGGCCAGTTGGAGTAACCTCCCGCCAGGGAGGCTGCTTCAACTCAGGAATTAGTCGTAATACTCCAGCCCCAGGTGGATGATGTGTTCTTCTCCGCGCAGGTAGGGCAGGGTGTTTTTCTGCTTCATCAGCTGGATGAAATGGTGGTGTTCGGGATTGAGCTGGGGCGCGCACTGCGGGCTCTTGAAATAAAACGAAAGCCATTCCTGGATCCCGTGCATGGTCGACCGTTAGGCCAGGTCGAGAAACAACACCAGGTCGAGACAGAGCGAGGCTGCCAGGATGCTGTCGCGGCACAGGAAATTCACTTTGATCTGCATGGGATACCCCAGCCAGCCAAAAATATCGATATTGTCCCAGCCTTCCTTGTTGTCGCCGCGGGGCGGGTAATAATTAATCCGCACGATGTGGTCGAAATGCCCGTAAAGCTCGGGATAGAGATCCGGCTGAAGAATATGCTCCAGCACTGAAAGCTTAGACTCTTCCTTGGTCTTAAAGTTCATGGGCTCATCCAAAACCTCGCCGTCACGGTTCCCCAGGATGTTGGTGGAAAACCAGCCGTTCAGCCCCAGGAGTCGGGATTTCAAGCCTGGGGCAATGAGCGTTTTCATAAAGGTCTGGCCGGTTTTAAAGTCCTTCCCGCAAATCGGGACCTTGTTTTGCTGTGCCAGTTCCACCATGGCAGGGATATCCACAGTCAAATTGGGAGCGCCATTGGCAAAGGGGATACCCATAGAAAGAGCTGCATAAGCGTAAATCATGCTTGGGGCAATTTCCGGGTCATTGGACTTCAACCCCTTTTCAAAGCGGCCCATAGAGGAATGAACCTCCCCAGGCTGAAGATAACGCTCGGTGCTCCCGCACCAGAGCATTGCCAGCCGATCGAGTTTGTTCTCCCGCTTGAAGTCGTTGATATCGTCGATCAACTGCAATGCCAGTTCGTACTTGTTCTTGCCTTTCTTGATCTGGGTGCCTTTCAGGCGCTTGACGTAATTGCGATCGAAGACTGCCTTCCGGGGTTTCAGCATCTCAAGCTGAGGGCGGACCTTTTCCAGAATCTCCGGACCCAGCACGCCGGAACGTACGGCAGTTTCGTAGCAGGTCTCACCGTGGATGTCCCATCCACCGAACACCAGGTTGTTCAAATCGGCCAGGGGAACGAAATCATGGATCAAGGGAACCCGCTTCTCGGTGCGCTTCCCCAGGCGGATGGTGCCCATCTGCGTCAAAGATCCAAACGGCCGGGCGTAGTTCCGCTTGATGGCTTCCACTCCGGCAATGAAGGTGGTGGCCACCGCACCCATCCCGGGCAGCAATACTCCCAGCTTACCCTTGGGTTCGGCAATCTTCTGTCCTTTCCGTATCATCGTCTATTTTCTCCTGTATGAATTGGTGGTCAGAACTTTCCCTCGGAGACCCAACTTTTCATCCACAGGACATCATCATGAACTATCAAATGATTCCTGACAACAAAAAAAACGATTTTTCACATATTTACTTTGATATGTGAAATCACGCATATATAATAGATGCGAAATGTCGCATATAAGCTTAATTCAGATCACACAAGTTCACCAGGCCCTGGCCGATCCCTTGCGCACCTTAATCGTCTATTTGCTGCTGGATCGGGAACTCAGAGTAGGTGAAATGGTCACGGTATTAAAGGAGCCCCAGCATAAGATCTCCCGCCACCTGGCCGTACTTAAGAAGGCCGGAGTGCTGCGAGACCGGCGGCACGGGACACACGTCTATTACGCTGTTGCCCCAAGCCTCGGAGAGGAATGGAAAGAAGCTCTCGAGGCACTCCGCCGTTGCTGGGACAAGAGCCCTGAAGTCAAAGCCGTGATGTGGCGCATGGAGCAAAGGGTTGAGAGCTGAGTTCTGTCGGATTCTTTTCCAGTGGGAATCCTTCCGCTCTAGAGTTCGGCTTGGGTAGGGTGTATACTGAGGCGCCGCAGGAGGGAAGGTTCATCATACGTGAGAGGATCAAACGGGATTGAACGGGCCTCAGATTCATCCAGAGCACGAAAAGCGCGCGGCTGCTTTGAATTCAGTCCTGGCGGCCGTTGGCTTGACCGCAACGAAAGTGATCGTTGGGATCCTCACCGGTAGTCTGGGGATTCTCGCCGAAGCCGCCCATTCCGGGTTAGACTTGGTGGCTGCCATCATGACTTTTCTGGCGGTTAAGTTCGCATCCGAACCGCCGGACCCATCTCACCTTTATGGACACGGCAAGGTAGAGAATCTCTCCGCGCTGTTTGAAACCCTGCTCCTACTGCTCACTTGTGTCTAGATTATTTACGAAACGATCCATCGTCTTTTCTTCAGGACCGTCGAGGTTGAAGTAACCGTCTGGTCTTTTGCGGTCATGTTTTTTTCCATCCTCGTGGATGTCTCCCGTTCCCGAATGCTCTATCGCGTCGCCAGGAAATATAACAGCCAGGCTTTGGAGGCGGACGCACTGCATTTCAGTACCGACATTTGGAGCTCGGGCGTTGTGATCCTGGGATTGTTTTGCGTCTCTCTCAGCAAATGGAAGCCTCAATTGGGCTTTTTTCACGAAGCGGATGCGGTGTCCGCCCTCGTGGTGGCGCTCATTGTAGTTTACGTTAGTCTTCAATTGGGTCAACGAACTGTCCAGTCCTTACTCGATGCGGCCCCCAAGGGATTGGGAGTCAGGATCAAAAATGCCGTGGAGGCCATCCCAGGCGTACAAGACTGTCACAATATCCGATTTCGATACTCAGGTCCGCGACTCTTTGTAGATGTTCATATCCTTGTAGATGGAGATCAAAGCCTTGCCAGTGCTCATTCCCTGGCCGACTTGGTCGAAGTGCGCATCCGGGAAATTGCTCCAGACGCCGATGTGACCGTCCACCCAGAGCCCTTCCTCGATGCCCCCCAATCCTGACCGGTTGCTGCTTTTGGGTGGAAGACCATATGCAGGCCGGAGTCTATTAACATTCGTTTCCTAACTGAGGCAAGGACAGAATTTCCTTGGGACATGCTCAGTTCGCCAAGGGGGATTTCATAAAAGTGCCTGATGACCTTTTTCAGATCACCACCGCGGATAAAAATGGCCGCGGTAGCCACGGCGAGCTTATTGGCGACACCAGTCGCCGCAAGCCGTGGGCATTTTTCCTGACAACCAAAAGCCCACGCCTCCCGGAAAAAGCGGTCGGCGTGGCTACCAAAACTCGCATTTTCATGAAAGGTTTAA
>JBGPHY010000169.1:0-9842 GCA_041484625.1 Terriglobia bacterium
CTGAAAGATTCACGCGCCTCCTCCACCTTGGCCTTGACCTTGGGGTGATCGGACCAGTCAAAAGGCTCTGTCAGACGGAAGAAGAAGTTCAGAACAACGAAGCGTTCAAAAGAGTCATTAGGATCATGTGGGGGCCCGCTTCGCATCAAATCCTCGACCCAGGAGGCAATGACTGGCTCGTCCTCGCGGAGGTCGTATGTCCACACTTCAGCCAATGCCTCACGCATGTCGATTTCGCGGCTGTCGATCAGTGGTAAATGGGGGCGGAGGGGAAGTTTAGAGCGTGCCCACTCAAACCAGGATGGATCAAAGTACATTATTGCTCCTCAAGCGAGGATGTGGTTCCAGGGAGGAACAGAGCCAAAAGAAAAACACTATTTGCTTCTCCTGTTACTTGGGGTCATCCCTGAAGATATCCACCATCGTTTCCAGGCAGGGGCGCAAGGCAAAGTTGCTGGCGCCGATCTCGAACCAGGAATCGGGTTTCTGGTAAATGTCAAAGCCCCGGCCGATTTTGATCTTCCATCCATTATCCAGACAGATCTCCCGGTCGTGAATCGTGTCACTGAAGGTGAGCATCAGGCTTATGCCTTGCTCCGCCAGACTTGACTTTAGAATCCCTAGCTTCTCTTCTGCTTCGGCTTTTTGCTTCTCGTCATCGAAACCGGTAATGAGGTGAATCTCCTTGGCTGCCCCAACAGCCACCGCCAGTTCGCAGAAACGGACAAAGTTGTTGATCTGATGAACGGAACGGATGTAGGGGTCCTCAACGGTTATGACCTTTACGGCTTTCAAGTATTCACCGAATAACGTCTCGTACGTGTATCCCTTGTCACCATAGTAGATCTTAAAATGTTTTTCCTTGAGGGCCGCGACAACAGGAACTTCAGGCACTGTCTCTGCCACTACAGGAGATGCCAGCTCTTGAACAACTGTAGATGAAGGTTCGTGGGTAAACAAGGTGGGGAGGGAGCCGCCACCAGAGGCTGGAACGGATTGGGGCTCCTTTCGAATCACAGTCCCTGGCAGTACCTTTCGGACTGGGGTCTGGGTCGCGGGCGCATGTTGCGACTCCGGACAGAAAACCACGACCTCTTCGCTGCGTGAATTGAAATAAGAGAGGTTGATTGAAGCAAATTCATCGTCGGGTTTCCGCTTATTCATCTGCTCCTTGACCCGACGACGGCCCTCCACCGCATAAGCCATGTATTGATCCATTTCTTCGGCCGCGGGATTTCCAACCGGGTGGACCATCTTTAACAATGAACAGAGAGTCTTCTTAATAGCAACTTCGTCTCGCCCTTGGAGTGCCTTCCCAAAACGGCAGTGCTTATTGACATACTCGTAACGATTTTGCTTCGAAAGGTAATGGAAAGCCTCGGCCAGGTAGTCAGTGATGAAGCCATAGTTATTGGTCAAGTAATCACTGCTGTTCTTGGGCATTTCCCAGCCCGGCAAAAAAGTGTGGAACCGATCCATCACTGCCAGATCAAAGCAATCGTCCAGTGAAATGAACAGGTCGAATTGGGTTGAATTAACCAATTGCTCGATTGAGTGGTCGATGTTCCCGACAAATGCTAGACTGGCATTGGCAATGACCGTTGTTCCCCGCGAGAAACGCCCATTGGCCATGTAATCCTTTAGGATATCGATGGTGTTCTGGTCTTTGATTCGGATACCACCCACCTCATCAAACGCGACGGAGTCCCAATACCCTACCAGCCCCACCTTTCTCCGGGCGTTGTTATAAAACAGGGTCGCGGTACTAGCTTGTCCGCCGCTAACCAGAGTCGAATAGGGGGAGAATTCGCTAAACACATACGACTTGCCAGTACCACGGGGTCCCAGTTCGATGAAATTGTAGTTCGACTCCACGAAACTGAACATCCGCGCCAGGAAATGGAGCTTGAGCCGAAAATCCATCTTGCTTGGCTCAAGACCGATGGTACGAATCAAAATGTCGATCCACTCATCCCGGGTGAATCGTCTTCGGCCTTCCAAGAATGCGTCATAGTCAAATCTCGATAATTGGATGGGACGAAGGTCTTCGATATAAAAGGCATAATCATCATCTTCTACGTCGTTATGGGCCACCGTAGCTTCAGCCCAGATGCCGCCTTCCAAAAGCCGGTCGTTATCACGGTAGAATTTCTCCGGAATGGCAATACGCCGGGAGTTAAAATTCTCCATCTCGGCCCAATGGCGCTTTTCCCTCTCCGTGTAAGTGACATGGACCTTGTCGATATACTTGTGCTTGCCTTGCTGCTGTACGGTGGACTGGGCCTTGTTAGCTTCGTCAGGCCTCACGTAGTGCTTCTGCAAGGTCTCGAGCACGGCTTCAAGCCCGGCCTGGATCTCCGCCGGATCATCACTGGCGCAATATTTGGAGAGTAAGAACTCCAAAACAAAGGAAGGAACATTGGTCCCTTTCTTGATCCGGTGAAGCAAGTCCTTGCGAACCACCCTGCCAGCGTATGCTTCATTCAATTTCTGATCTAATAAGTCCATTTGCTTGACCTCTATGAGCCATCTATTAGCCCAGATGAACTCAGATAACTGCAGACTGGGCCTCGAGCGCGGTCATCCGTAACCACCCGTCGTTGTCCTCACCGGACCTACGCCGAAAGCGCAACCTTTTCGGCTTCCTTATCCAGGTTACGGATCATCTTTTGGATCGCCTCAACTTCAGCTTCTTCAAAATAGGTCTCGCCACATTGAACACAGACCCAGGCCGGAATTCTGTCGAGAATTAAATGGTAACCCTTGCGGTCAATATGAAAAGGAGCATCCCCTCGTTCCATTTTGGCCTGGCAATGCATACATTTCATGATGTTCTCCTTTTTGAGAATCCTTCATCCCACTCGTCAATGGTTGGAAGATATGCGGCGATGATTGCCAAGTAGTCTGCCTTTGGCGAGCACACCACGTGAACAGTCCGTTTACCCATGCCTTTCCCGAGCATGAGACAACTGTGTCCTCGAGGATCTTCTGGGTAGTCTTCAATGATTTGTCCTTTCGACACAACAGACCTGACTTCGGATACAGTAATCATCCTCTCGGGTCGAGACATCTGCTTCACCGCATGGGGAAGGAACAATAACCTTTTCTCTGCAGCTCTTTGCACTTTCTGCAAGAGTTTTCGTCTGGGACTCATTCCAACTCGCTCCTAATCATTGCTTCCACCATTCCAAAAACTCACCAGATTCTGTCTTGGCGATCTTTCATTGAAGCTTTTCATGCCGTCCGAAGGCAACACGTAGCATACGGCCTAATCCATGTAATCAGTTTTGAGTTTCAATGTCGAGTGATTCACCTGCGTACGTGGATCGATGGCACGAACCTCGAATGCTCCTTGAAATTCCTCTTCCATTCGCAAAGGGACCTTGATGGTCTCTCCGGCCTTGATCTGGACAAGCCTGGTCGCCGGATTCAAATGGGGGCAAGAAGATGCCTCTCCAACCAGATTCCCTTGAGCATCGTACGCTTCAAGTTGAAACTGGCATCCATGCTCGATAAACATACTGGTTTGAGGCAAGGTGACTTCAATCATGGGCAGTCGAGTAGTGATTTTATTGGTGCTTCCCCCCTTATAGCTCAAGCTCAGCGCAACCACCTGCGCAGCTTCGGAAACACCCTTCCCCAGTTCCAAACACACTACCGGCAAGACACACTCCTGCAATGAAAGCCCTTCATGAAAGTAGGGCCGCCCGTGAATGAAGGTCCCCAAGGCAATGGGAACCACATAATTCTCAAAATCGCCCTCAATTCCCACTTGTTCCTTTTCAAAAACCACACACCCTTGGCCTTTTGAGCCCGTCCCCAATAGACATCGGTCCTTTACTTCAATCCACTCGCCCGCAGGCTTCTGCACAACATCTCCGGGTTCCTGGTCATGAAGCAGAATGAAGCCGTGGTCGGTTGCGACGACAGCCTTTTCAAATTTCAGTTTCCTAACCCGATGAATCCCGGCAATCAGCTTTTTCATGAGGCCGGGCAAGGCTCGGCGTGCCTCAGTTGGGTTTGCCTCACCGAGGTCGTCGATATCGGTGGTCTTGACCAATAGCAGGCGCGTGGTCTCCTTCGGTTTGAGCTTCTTCTTCGAAATAAGGTCGTCTAAGGAGTACATCTCCACCTGGTCACCGTAAATGCTGCCGATATAATCGTGCCGGTCTTGCGGGACCTTTACCTTGCGCTCGCCAAGATAAGGCTCCAGTCTATCGTTTTCCCTCACCAGCCGGAGCTTGCCAACTGCCCGGGGCATCAGCGCTGCCATACCGACGGCGGTGGTTGTCGGCAGTTGGGCACAAACGGCATGGATCTTTGTCTGGAACTCCGGTGCAAGCCCACTCTCCAACTCAAACGCCAGCTCGTATCGCATGGCATCCACCAAAAAGAGAGCTGCCTTTTTTCGCTGTTCCAACAACGGCGCAACAAACTTATCAAAGACGTCAGTAAGACGGGTCTTACCGCTCACCGGCCACCCTTCGTGGGAGACTGCCTCCATAAATGCTCGCTGCAATCGTTCCGCAAACCGAAGGTAACGTTGTCTCGTGGCTTCGACCAGTTGTTCCAGACACTCATGCTCCCCATAGGTACTGGAAACCGCGTGCTCGAACTCCCGGTGTCGTCCATCCACGTGCCGCATCGTGCCGCAGTAAAAATCAAATAGCGTAGTCGCAGAGGACTCAATTTGAGATAACTTCAACTCGGCATCGTCCAGCCCGGTCAGTAGCTCCAATGCCCGGTCTGCCAGGGTCCACAGCGTCTGGCGCCCAGGGTCCTGCTTTACCCAGATGGAATTTCTTCGGTGCTCAGCTATAGACTTCGCTTCTGTGAGATTTCCCGCAACAGTCAATCGGCCAAAGGTCTTTAGGTGAGTCCGTTCTTCGAAAGCGAAGGTGTCTCGTTCTCCCAGGTTTTCCAGAGTTTTGGTGCGGTTTTCAAGCTGAAGCTCCTCGGCAACGTTACTGGCTCTATCTAAATAAGGCTGCTGATGGGGTTCAGTCGACCTGAGGGCGACGCAAACATGGTAGACGAGATCACGGAATTGTGGCTCCGCTCGCGGAACATCTTTCAATTCTTCTGGGAGAGATGCAGGCAAGTCAAAGGCAAACTCGCTGAAAAGCACGAAGCGCCACAGCTCATCGCTCAATACGGTCCATTGATGGCTCTTGGTCTTGGGCTGGAAACCCAGAGTAGCTTCAACGAAATGGCAAAATTCCGAGCCCCACGTCTTATCGACTTTCAATGCCTCCCTCTGAGCCTCCGAAGGAGACATCAAAGCCACCAGCAACTCCGCCGGTGATTCCACTTTCAATAAGGTCCGCAATTTCGGCCACTGGGCAGTGGCGCTATCGATCAGGTTGTTAATAGTCTCAAAATCCGGTCGACCCGCAGCAAACAGCTCGTCAATTTGCTTGACATGGCCCGGGCTGGCGGTGTGGCAAAGGGACTGGTAGCTGTCTCCGTCCTTGGAGGGGAATTCCACTCCGCCCAGTGCGAAGATCTGATAGGGGTCTCTCTGTTTGGCCTCATCCGTTGTGGGTTTGGCAACCGGCAGGTAGACAATCAAATGTTTCTTCCCAGGCTCCTGTTTTGCTAGATCACGCCAGGCTTCCAGTGCCTTTTCCCGGCCCAGAATTGTGGATTGGCTTGCATCGATAAACTCGCAAGTTTTACCAGCCATTGCCTGCACGATCTCGGAGTAGATTCTTTCAGGGTCGTAAATCACCAGACAGGAGGATTTCTCCAAGTGCTTTTGAAAATGGTCACGAATGAATTGCTGAATCTTCATCGGATTGATCTCAATACCGCGGCTTAAAAGGCCCACGGATCACGCGAATGGACACGAATGATACGAAAGAAAATCCAGCCGCAGATTTGCACTGATGAGCACGGATTAGCATAGGTAAGTCCCTAGTGCAGTTAATAGCAGTGGGCGGAGTATCAAAGGCCAATAATCTGTGTCACTTCACATTCAAGAAATAGAATCCGCGTTTATCGGAGTTTATCCACGGCTCTCTTTTCGTTTCCTTCATTTCATCTGAGGGTTCTATTCTTGTTGACCAGTCTCCTTGCTGCGCCCCAGCCTCAATCAGTAAAAAAGGCCAGATACGGTGAATAGGCGAACCGGCGATTTCGCTTTTGTTCCGTGGTCTCCTTTAGAATTCCGAGAGTCACCAACTTTGCAACCAGATTATTGGCGTTGGCATAGGTCAATCCAGTGATCTCAGCGACATGGTGAACTGTGACGATCGGCTGCCAGTATAACTGCTCCAAAAGCTTGAGAGAATTCCCGGACCGATCCCCGAATCGAGTCACGATGTCCTGGCGATGATTCTCACGCATAGCGACAATTTTCCGCGCAGTCTCTGTGGCCTCTTAGGCGACCTGCTCAACCCCCTTCAAAAAGAACTTGAGCCAGCTCTCCCAGTCACCTCGATCCCTGACAGACTGCAGCTTGTCGTAGTACTCACCGCGATTCTTTTTGAAGTACCAGGAGAGGTAAAGCAAAGGGCGCTTCAGGATGCCCTTCTCACAAAGGAGGAAAGTGATCAAGAGCCTTCCCACTCGGCCATTGCCATCGAGGAACGGATGGATGGTCTCAAACTGTGCATGGGCCAAACCCACCTTGATTAGGAATGGCATGGGGCTTTCATCATGCAGGAATTTCTCGAGTTCCCCCAGAGCCCTCATCATCTCGACCGGTGGCGGCGGGACAAAAAAGGCTTCGCTTAATTTGCAGCCCGGCGGCCCAATCCAATTTTGACGTGACCTGAACTCCCCAGGGTTTCTCTCTCCTCCACGAACATTTGCCAGCAGCTTCTCATGGATTTCCCGTATCAGTCGCAAAGAAAGAGGCAATTCCTGAAGCCTTTGTAAGCCATGGTTCATTGCCCCCACGTAATTAACCACTTCCTCTACATCAGATGGTTTGCCGGAATCCATGGCCTGGGCTTCGAATTCAAGTACATCCATCAAAGAAGCTTGGGTGCCCTCAATCTGGCTGGACAGCACGGCTTCCTTGCGCACGTACATGAAGACAAAGAGATCCGGATTTGGCAGGATTTCAGTGGAACCATCTAGCCGACCCAGTGCCCGGTCAGCACGAGAGAGCAAATCCCACATTTCGGGATCCATGCCCACTGAGGGATTGGGGGGTAAATCGCTTGGAATAAAGGCCTTGTATCCTGTGGGTTGCTGGATATATTGGCCTGCACGATCCTTACTATTGGCAACATCAACAACGGTTGATTGATCTGCACTTGTTATCGAATCATAGGCCATTGCGATAATATAGAGAAATCAGTTAGGAGAATTCAAGCATTATTATCGAAGTCTGTGTGATTTCGATAATAAGCAATTCCTTGTTCTCGTAGTCGATAATAACATTCAAAGCAGCATCAAAGGGGTACTCAGCAAATGGACGTGGTCCGGATATGCCCACGAATCATGCGAATGGTACGAATGACAAAACGAACATAAGAGAGGAACGACCGACGATTATGACAGGATAGGCATGAATGTCATCGGATTTGAGTGTATGTCATTTCCGGTTCAAAATCATCGTTGTGTCCTGGCTCTGCGACCCACACTTGGTCCACTCTTGGCGGCAAATTCGCCTCCGCAATGATTCTTTTAATGTCATCTCCGAACTCAAATTCCCCCACGAGTTCCATTAGCACTACTTTGAGAGAGGTCGGATAATTTACGAACTTCCTGTCTGCAGCCTCCAACAGTCGTGTCACCTCAGCCGGAATTTCTTCACAAGATTTTTGATATTCCGACCATCCCACGCCTCCAAAGAAACTCATCCCATCATTTATCTCAATACCCACTCCACGTTCAGGTGCATCGTCTGAGCGTTCCTCGTCTCGTGCATGTCCAAAAGACCATTGAAAGGGGAGAGTGCTCTTAATTCCTTTCAGTTGTGTGAGCTTAGACCTATTCCTGGTCACCAGGTCGGTTATTTGATCTGCATTGGTAAGGATTTCATCTTTACGCTTGCCTGCCTCTCGGAGCGATGAAGCATCCACCCTCAGCATATAGAGATCATCCTGGAAAAGGTCTTTGAGTCTAGATTGAATCCGTTCAGAAAAAACGTGCTCGTCTCGGTGCTGTTTGAGATAGTCCTTCGGCCAAACGAACATTTTCCTTTCAATTACCATGGTTTCAATAGAATTGTCGCTTCTGACAAGAACCTCGGGTTCAGGTTGTTGTCTACCCCCCTTTCTTACGTCGAGACATCGGTCCAATTCGTAAGTAGTTCCATTCTTGGCGTTGAAATGTCGCACAAATCCAGCAAGCTCTCCTCCAAACCACTCGCAACCCCCACTAGGTCGGAAGCAATGAAACACTGATTAATCCTTCCTATTTGACTGGTGGATTATGCCTTAATCAAAGGGGTCTTAATCTTAAGACGACGGCTCTCTCTCACGCAGATTTGTTTCTGTCGACTGCGCCTGCGATTCTTCGATTCAAGAGAAACCATTCGAAATTTCCAACCCGAATTGAGGCAAAAGGCAATCCTTGAAAGAGATTCGATGGTGAAATTGGCGGTGCCTTGAAGAATCTTGGTAACATAGGCCCGGCTGCTCCGCAGCCGCCTAGCCAGCTCTGCCTTTGAAATCTTTTGGGTTCGCATGGCTAGATAGATTTGCTCGGCGACCTCCACCTTTGCAGCCTCTAATTCCAAGTCCCCGGAAGTCTCGAGTTTCTGGAACATTCGCCTGAAATCAGCGCCAGTGTCACCCGTTCTTCTTTTGTCGGCCATTTGCCTTTATTAAGCAGTTTCCCACATTACTTGCGACGTTAACCTATAGGTTAACATGGCTTGCCTCTGGTATTACAACGATTCGTCAGCTTTCATTTCATTTATCTGAGAGGATGCCTCATTGACCGCTTTTTGTGTTAATCTGCGGCCTCCAAAGCATTTGTGTTATTTGTGTGATTCGTGGGCGCTAATCTTCAAAGATTTCTCTGGTGTCATTCTCATTCTCTTGGCCCTTCTCTTTCTTCTTCCGCTTCCCTTTAGTCTTTGGAAGCTCCAGTTGGCAGAGGTGTTCCAGTCCGTGAGCGATGGCGATGGAGCGGTCGGTTCTGCAAACGTTCTTCACCCGGTCGGGCCAGATGATGTAAGCCAGATGGGCCCAGTCGTATTCTCCAGCGGATAGCTTCTTCCAGCACTCCTCCAGGTCCTTACGCCACTTGGGAAGGCGGAACAGCCTCCAGAGCGGGCAAGCCGTGATCAGCACGCCGTCATTCAAATTGGGCTTGTAGGGCAACTGGGCCACCCGCAACAACTCATCTCGGAAGTCCTTCAGTTCCTGCTGGAATTCCTGCAGATCTTCTAACATCATTCCCCCCTTGAGGGGGGCTGGGGGGATGTCTCCGCGGTTACTCCTCTGGTAGTGTGCCTGCTGCTTCAACTTCTCAACCTCCCGGCTTACCTCTTCCAGTTTCGGATTCACAAAGTCGTTGATGCACTGGTAAAGTGTCTGGTCGGTCAGCCTGTGATAGTAGATCCACAGCGTGTAAGAGCCTGATGCTGTTGAAAGCGGCCAGTAGATGGGCGCCTGGCGGCGGCTCTTGGAATATCGTTTCAGGTGGGCGGCGAAGAAGCTGGAAGACTTGCGGAAGTACTCGCGTAACTCGCGCACCCCCAGGATCTCGCAAGCTTCCTGTTCAATGGCGTCAGCCTTTTCCTTCCAAATTGTCTCAATAGCCTCGCGCACCCGCCGCACGACGTCTTCGGGATGGTTGGGATCATCTGCCAGTATGCCAGACCAAGTGATTCTCAAAGGATAGTTTTCGGGCGTTACCCCTGCCTTCTGCCCTTTGCC
>JBGPHY010000170.1:0-9807 GCA_041484625.1 Terriglobia bacterium
ATTGTAAACACGTCCGGTGATGATTGGGCGGTCGGGATTGCCATCGATAAAATCGACTACGACTTCTTGGCCGATCCGCGGGATCCAAACAAATCCCCATCCTTTGCCGGCCGCGGGCTGGCAGGTTCGAAGCCAGCAGGAACTCTTGTCGTCGTATTTGTTTTCGCGGTCTTAGTGGAATTGAACTTTCACTCGGCCGTACTTGTCGACAAAAATCTCTTCGCCAGCGGGCCCCACCACAATGGCCGTCTGGTTTCCCTGGACATATGGGCGTTTGGTAAGACGAGGGGGTCGATAGGCTGTGGGATGGGGAACACATTGAAATCGGTTTTCGTATAAGAAAGCCTCCTGAGCCTTTGTTCCAGTGGTTAGGAAGTTGTCGCCTTGGCTGCATTTGTGTTCAAGCCGTGTTAAAACATACGGCTTGTTGGCGATGTCGCGACGGTAGTAATCTTTCAATTCGAATCGGCAGCCAGTGACAAAGGCACGACACGTGCTAACGCCTTCCACCTGGATCGTCGGGGTTTCCAACTCTTCCATGCGGATCCCAACGATCTTTTCGCCTTCATCCATTTTTTGGTAGTCCCCCGGATATGTCCGGACCTCGTACTTCCGCTCGTCCTTGCCCGTGACCGACTGCGTCAGGTCCAAAGTGGGGTCTTCGAAATTGAAATCCGTAGTCTCAAATTTTCCCGGCCTGACCTGGTGGCCGATGTTCCACTCAGTAATCACCTCCATCACCTTACCCATACCCCCGCCTGCTTCGTAGCGAGCTTCCGACGAAAGGGGACAGGGTTTGAATTCTGCCGGCTTGTTGGCCATTACCAGAGTGTGCGCGTTTTTGTCGTGTTCAAAGAAGTAAAAAATCCCTTCCTCCTCCATCAATCTCGAGACGAATTCCAGATCGGTCTCGTTCCACTGAACACAGTATTCTCGTTCCGGGAACGAACCCTGTAGTCGGTTCTTGAAATCAGAGAAGCTATTCTCTTTGAAAATAGTTTCGATAATATCCGGGACCGACTTGTGCTGAAAAATTCGACAATCGCTGGTGTAACCAAGCATCGAAAACCACGGAACCAGCCTGGCCGTATAAGAGGCAAACGTGGCAGTGGCGGATTCAATTTGAACCGTGCTTGTCCCGCCCTGGGCAAAAGAGTCCACCAATCCATTGATGTAGCGTTCCTTCCTGTCAGGAAGGACCACAGTAATGGTGGCTTTTTTCCCGACGATGGAAGGGAAGGGAATCGCCCGGTTTTCAGAAAATAGGTTGACATCAAATCGAAACAACCGAGAAATCCCCTCCTGGCCTGAGAATCCACGGAGTAGCAGAACATCCTTACCCAAAGGAGTATCTAGTTTGATGAGGCGGTTGTCCTGAATGTACGTACCCAAGCAGAATCACCTCACGAGATTTCATAACTGAACTGCCCGCCTGCTCCGACACCGACACGGACCCGGGAGATAGCCTGCCCGGAAGCCATGCGTGAAAGGAACTCAGCGGACATTTCCGGCAACAGGGTTCTGGTGAGGATGTGATCCACATTGCGTGCGCCGCTTTCCACTTCCGTGCAGCGGCTGACAATCTCATTGATCACAGTGTCGTCATAGAAGAAGATGGCCCCATAGTTCTCTCCAAAGCGTTTGCCGATCCTCCCCAGTTGTAGCTTGATGATCAGGCGCATGACAGAGTCGGTAATGGGGTAGTAGGGCACCCCGACCATCCGCCCGAGCAGGGCCGGTTTGAATACCTTGAGGAGGTCAGGGCGGATCGCTTCGGCCAAAGCTTCCGGCCCCGGTGAGGTTTCCGGATCGGCACAGAGTTTCATGATGGTGTCGGTGGCCACGTTGGTGGTCAGCAGGATGATGGTGTTCTTGAAATCAATTTCACGCCCCTCACCGTCTTCCAGCACGCCTTTGTCAAACACCTGGAAGAAGAGTTCCATCACATCGGGATGAGCTTTCTCCACTTCATCGAGGAGAACCACGCAATAGGGCTTTCGCCGAACGGCTTCCGTGAGCACGCCGCCTTCGCCATAACCAACGTAGCCCGGCGGTGAGCCCTTTAAAGAAGAAACGATGTGAACTTCCTGATACTCGCTCATGTTAATCGTGACCATGTTTCGCTCTCCGCCGTACAATGTGTCCGCCAAAGTAACGGCTGTTTCCGTCTTGCCCACACCGCTAGGACCAATCAGCAGGAAGACGCCAATGGGGCGACGAGGGTCTGTCAGGTTTGCACGAGCCGTGCGAATCCGTTGGCTGATGGCTTCCAGCGCATGGGACTGTCCGATGACCCTCTGTTCAAGGCGTTCTTTGAGCGTTAGGACGGTGTTGATCTCGTCAGCTAGCATCTTGCCCACAGGGATGCCCGTCCAGCCTGAGATGACTTCGGCAATAGACTGAGAAGTCACACATACTTGCATCATGGGTGTCTCTCCCTGGACCTTCTCCAACTCCTCATTGAGACAGGCCAATTCTGCGCGGAGCGCCTCAACATTCAGCGCGGCCTCAGCGGACACTGTTTCCGCCCCTGAACTGGAGGCTGAAACGGAGACGGCCTTTGCCCCTCCGTCTCCACTCGGCCCAGTAGTTTTTTTGGCAATCAAATTTTCTAACCGGCCGCGCACATCGCGGATCTTGCCAATAGTCTCTCCCTCTTTCTTCCATTGGTCCTTCAATTGAGCCAGTCTTTCTTCGTCTGCTGTCCGCAGGGCCGTCAGCTCCTTGATTCGCTCGGAGTGGTCTGTACCAGTGATGGCTTCTCGCTCCAGGACATCGATTTCGACCGTGACCTGATCCATGCGGCGCTGGGTATCCTCAATGGCCGGAGGCGTGGCTGCCTGGCCGATCGCCACCTTGGCGCAGGCGGTGTCGAGGACACTAACGGACTTGTCCGGGAGTTGACGACCGGTAATGTAGCGGTGAGACAGCTTCACCGCGTCTTCGACAGCTTCGTCCAGGATGCGGACCTTGTGATGATTCTCCAGAGATTCGGTCAGCCCGCGCATCATGGTGATAGCCTGCTCTTCGGTAGGTTCCTCCACTTTGACGACCTGGAAACGTCGGGCCAGAGCAGCGTCCTTCTCAAAGTACTTTTTGTATTCCGCCCAGGTGGTAGCGGCGATGGTACGCAACTCGCCACGCGCCAAAGCAGGTTTAAGCAGATTGGCCGCATCATTCTGGCCTGCCTGTCCCCCGGCCCCGATCATCGTATGAGCTTCATCGATGAACACGATAATCGGCTGAGGCGATGCTTTGACTTCCTCAATGACGGATTTCAGACGATTCTCAAACTCACCTTTGATGCCGGCTCCGGCCTGGAGCAGTCCCAAATCCAGGGTCCGAACCGCCACATTCTTCAGGGGGCCGGGAACATCCCCTTGCGCAATGCGAAGGGCAAAACCCTCGACAACGGCAGTCTTGCCGACGCCCGCCTCTCCGGTCAGGATGGGGTTGTTTTGGCGCCGCCGCATGAGGATGTCGATCAACTGGCGGATCTCAAAGTCGCGCCCCAAGACAGGATCAATGGCCCCTTTCTTGGCCTTGGCCGTTAAATCCACCGTGTATTGATCAAGCGATTGGGTTTTCCCGCCGCTGCCGGGAGCGGGCTCGCCCGTGCCTGCCGGGGCAACCTGGCTGCCGAGACTCATAGCCGCCCGATCTTCAGCGGTTCCAGCCGTAAGGTCGGAAAGATTCTTGCGCAAAGACTCCACAGAGACATTATTGAACTCCTTGGAGATCTCCCGCGCCAGCCGTGCCAGATCATCGTTGCTGAGCAGGGCCAAAACCAAATGGCTCGAACGAATCCTCATGCAATTGAAGTCCACCGAAGCCAGCAACCAAGCCTCTTCAATCAATTGAGGGATACGGGGAGAAAGCGCAGGGGTCCGGGCGTTGCCGGTCTTCAGTCGGTCAATGGCGCGCGTGATGTCTTTAGACAGACGGGATGCGTCAATTTCATATTGCCGGAGAACACGCGATAAGTCAGTATCTGTAACCTCCAAGAGCTTCAGCAGGAGGTGTTCGACTTCCACGTCATAGTTGGTGCGGGACAGACAGAGTCCGGCCGCTCCCTCCAGTGCGCTTCGGCAAGTATCGTTTAATCGGCCAACCAGGGATTTTAAATTGACTTTCATGGGTTCACCTCAAATTACGCTTAGTGGAAATCCGGTTCTCGCGGACAGTTAACTGCCCAACTCAATTTTTGACCTGCAAAACCAGCTGAGGATCATCAGCCCGAAATGGCTGAGTCTTCAACCAGGTCGTCCAACCCAGCATCTGAGCTTCCTCTTCCCTGCTGACAATCTGGCAAACCGGGACTTCCTGGGCATTGAGTATCAGCTGAATGTCAAAGTCAAACTCTAAGCCTGCCAAAAAACGAGTCAGTTGACCCGCCGGTAGGAAGGCAGAACCATTCGGAATAAAAGTTCGGAACTGTCGGAATGTGAGAGGACCGAATTTCACCCGAAATCGCGATTGCCGGTCCCAGAACCGAGTACCGATTATGGTATTGACTCCCAATTCACTATTGGTCTTGCCCAATCGGGAAAGGCTGTCCTCATCGATATCCAACCATTGTCCGGAGAACTGCTCAGTTTTGACCGGTACCTCAAAATGGTCTCCCAGGATGGCTTCCAAGGCACTGGCTGAGTGAGGGTGCTGACCGATTAAACCACCATACAAGAGGAGTGCCTCATCCTGAACTCCCATCCGGCCTCGTACCCCGCCGGTACCCATCCCAATCACATCGAAAAGATAATGGATGAACGGATTCTCCCTGGCTCGTTCGTAGGCGATCGGAAAGTAATACTTCTCCCATGCCCTATAAAAGAGCGAAATCATCCGGTGGTTGAACAGGTCTAGAAAATCCCGGAGGGCCGTATCCTTGTACCGAACGCGTTCAGCCACTAGCTCAGTGTAAGGATTAGGGAGAACACCGCTTGGGCCCGTTAATCCCATGAAGGCAACGACCATCCGGGGTGGGACCATCTGCTCTTCGTCGACTTTCCGAGTGAGATCATAAATCTCGCTGGGGGGAAACTCCAGTGACGGCCGGACCGCAAAACGAGCGACTTCCTGCGAGACAGGTCCATTTCCTCCCACGGGTTGTCGGGCGGGATAAATCCGTTCCAGCAGCCGGACGGCCTGAAAAAAGCTGAACCGGTAAGGCTCGTTGAATAAGAGAAAGCTTAGAGGATGATCTGCGATCCCGCTCTTGGCGGCCATCGTTTCAGTATCCCTTCCCTCTGGCGGGTCTTTACTACCAGCTGATTGAATGAGTTCAGTGAAGCATACAGTCCCAAGAAACGCTCCAGTACCGACGCGAACAGGAAGACACCACTGCCGACAAATTGTTCCTCGTCGAATTCGATCGTAGTTTCGATGCCGCGAACTAACGCGGCTCCCATTGCGGATCCTACCTGACGGACCACTCTTCGGCTGGACACGTTCAAGATGCCGTGAATCTGCTTACGCGTGGCTGAGGAGTCCATGAAATCATAGAGCAACAGAATCTCGCGAAGAGCGTCGGGTGAAGCTTCCTGGTCTCCAACAATTGAGAGATGATTCAGTGACAGGTGCGAAATGAGTCGCCAATGAGCACCCCGCCTCATGGGGGGGCGTAGCGTATTGGTTGGCTTGCGCAGACAGCGCACCCGAAACAGCCCACGCGATCCCTCCATCTCAAAGTCTCCTTCGCGCCCGCCGAACGGCAGCTTGCCGGGCAGATCTCGATTGGTGCAGGTGAGGTGAACCGTGAGTGTCTCAACGGGTGGAACATCCGGCTTGAAGCCCAAATCCACCAACGTCAGATAGACCTCCGTTCCCGGGTCATCTTTTCGCTGGGACGGACGACGAGAACCGTACCAATAGATCTGCTCTTGGCCTTCGGTGTAGGCATGACGGTAAGAGTAAAACGGTTGAAATTGACGGCTCTTCTCGAGAGAAGGATCCGTGCTGATCACTGAGTCCACAGAATAGGCTTCGGTTGCCATCGGACGGTGAACGTCCGGCACCACCACGTACTCATTTTGCTGGTGGCTGAGATGGATGGGTTCCGCCACCTTCTGAAACAGGTTGACAACCGGACTACATCCGAGTTGAAGAGTAGTGGCATCAACGGGAGAGCGAGTTTCCGGCCCCTCCTTGAGATAGATGATGGTTTCCCACTGATCCCCAAATCCGGCTCGAACCGCCTCATCAATTCCAGTCAAGTCGAAAAACAGAAACTTGTCAGGGAAAGCGAAATACTCGCTAAGAATCCTATATCCCAAGAAAGAGCGAGCCGTGTAGGGCAACATACCTTCATCCGCTTCAAAGCCCACCGGCTTCAGACAAGAAGGGGGAAGAACAACCGGGCCGGAAGGACGAACCCCTGGTTTTCGCGAAGAGGCTGGACGCAACTCGACTCGAACCGCCCGGTTGAGGATCATCTCATAAAGGGGATAAGCCAATTGCCACTCTGCGTTCAAATAGAATCGCAAGGTGTCCATGGGGCCCGATTTCTCGTCCAGGCCCTTCTTCATATTGGAGAGAAGCAAGTCATTGAGGCAGCGCAGAGTAATCCGGATCATGGCCTCACTTCGCGCCGTGGTGCGGCTTAACAGCTTGTCGGGAGACTCCAGACTGGCGGCTATGACCTCCATGGGCCAAAGCGTTACGGGATAACAAGTCCGGAAACGGCAAGGGGTTCCCTGGACAGGACGGGAAAAGAGGACCGTTCCTCGCGGGATACTGTACCCCGAAGTCAATTGGGCCTGTTCCGGATCCAGAGAGAATTGCACAATGGACATCGAGGGAATTGGCGCCAGGTAATGGGGGTAGAGGATATTGAAGAAGGACTCGGTGATTTGCGGATATTCGTCATCAATTTTCAGGTGGACTCGGCTGGCCAAGAAGGCAAAGGCCTCAATCATGCGCTCCACATGCGGGTCTTCGCATCTGTCGGCTTCGAGTAGTAGACGGGAGGCCACTTTGGGATACTTTTCTGCAAATTCCGCTCCCAACTGCCGCAGGACGGTCAGCTCCCTCTCATAGTATCCCAGCAGTTCGTCTCGCATCATTCACCCCTGAGAGTGAAGCGGCCGGTCCCGCGGTCCAAAATCGTGTCGAATGTGACCGGTTCAGGAGCAGGATCCACTCGAAGTTGCCCATCGATTCGAAATCTCAGAGATCGTTCCCCTCCCTCACCGACGGTCACCAGAGTGACGGTGACCCCTTCCAGTCGGGGCTCAAACAGGCCGATTTCCGCTTCAATGGCGCGGCGCAGCCGGTCTTGATTGGCAGGGCTTTTGATGCTGGTGGCGGTAAAGTCAGGCAACCCGTAGGTGGCCAGCGAATGCTGGACTTCTTTGAGATCCGGCGGAATCTCCTGGATAAACTCCCGCGTGTTCAAAAGCCATTCCAAGTCTCGACGGACAGACAGTTTCAATTCGCGCAGGCTCTTGGAGCGCGAAGCAATCGGTTCCGAACTGATCTCTGGTTCATAATCAATCAACCGGTCGAGAACCGAAATGGTAATGCGAACATGATTGTCTATCCGCGGCATGGGCCCAAACCACGTTAAACCTGTGAGAGTTTAGCATTTTCATGGGAGACTGTTCGGTCAAGGAACAGCGGTGCCGGCGAATCGACACCACTCAGTTACCCTTGACCGGTCAATTTCGAGGAAAATGGGCAGAAGTTGACCTCGATGAGCCTCCCGAGTTGCATTCGTCCCACCTTCCTGCACAAGACTGGCACTCAGGTCCGTCTCGAGATTCGAACAGACTAAAAGCAAAATAGCCAGCAGGATTCTCATCGGCTAGGATGAGTCCGCCAGTCCCATGAGGCAGCAGGTTCTAACTGGAGGCCACCTTTCTTAAGTCCCAGATCTTCCGTTTCATGGCATCCATGCCGCCCTGGGGTTTTTGCTTGGCAAAGCCAAAGGTCACCTTCGCGAAGGCCAAAGACACTGACTCGGTGGGAACGTCGTCTCCACCGGCAGATCCGCTCCATTGAACGCTTTCCACTACCAGTTCCTCAAATTCGCATTCGTGGCAAACACCCTGCTCTTTTCCTTGTTTCCGGACATAGAGCCAAGCTTTATCAATATGCTCTCCCGAACAACAATGGTCGAAAAGTTCGGGGCTGGTGGAGTCCTGCCGTTTCATGATATTGAGGCTGCTGATGGAGACTCTCCCCGTTCCAATACCGCCTGAGGCAGGGCCTATCGTGGTAGGGTTAGATGCCCCCCAGGAAAAGCTCTCAATTGCGATTTGTTTTTCATTTCCCTTAGCTGTAGATTCTCCCTCAATCTTGTCCAACTTCAAGTAAGCATCAAAAGCCATACATTCTCCTTTCCGTCATTGGTGTGCCGTGGCAAGTTTTTGCTTCAATCGACATCAGGCGATGTTCAATAGTGTTCTAATCTACACAGAAGCCAGCATTACGACAGCTGGTTTATCTCTTTGCAGACTTGGGCAGTTCAGCCACCAAGCGCAACGACACGCTGATTTCGTCCAACTGGAAATGAGGACGAAGGTACGCCACCGCCCTATAAACCCCTGGTTTCCCCGGAACTTCAGAAACCTGGATCGAAGCTTCTCGCAAGGGGTACTTCGCCTTAATCTCCTGGGGCGCGGTATCATCAGGGCTCACATACTGGATAATCCATTTGTTCAGGAAGTTTTCGCAGTCCGCCCGGGACATGAAACTACCCACCTTATCCCTCATCATGCACTTCAAATAATGGGCGAAGCGGGACACGGAGAAGATGTTCGGCAACTGGGCAGACAACCTGGCGTTGGCGTTAGCCGCTTCTTCATCGTACTTCTTCGCCTTATTGCAGGACTGCCCCCCAAAGAAGGCCGCATAGTCTGTCCCTTTACAGTGCACCAAGGGCAAGAATCCCAGGTTGGAGTATTCCGCTTCGCGGCGATCCGTGATCGCCACTTCCGTGGGGCATTTCAGGGCTACTTCCCCTTCGTCCGTTTTGAACGTGTGGGTAGGCAATCCCTGCACGAGTCCACCGCCTTCAACTCCACGAATCGCCACGCACCATTGGTGAAGAGCGAAAGCCTCGGTCAAGCGGGTGGCATGCGAATAGGCAGCGTTGCCCCACAAGTACTTGGCATGGTCTTTCCCGTCGACGTCTTCCTCAAATCGGAAGGTTTCGGTGGGAACGGTATTTTCGCCGTAGGGAAGGCGCATTAAGGTCCGCGGGAGGGTCAGTCCCACGTAGCGGGAGTCCTCGGAATCCCGGAAAGAACGCCACTTGGCATATTCCACTCGCTCGAATATTTTAGCCAGGTCGCGAACCTCGGCGAGTTCAGAATAGTTGTCCATCCCGAACAGCTGGGGCGAAGCTGCAGAGACGAAGGGAGCATTGGCAGCAGCGGCCACAGAAGCAACCTTTTCCAGGAGGGATATGTCCTGCGGGTGGTTGGTGAACTCATAATCTTCGACCAATGCTTCGAATGGAGAGCCGCCAAATGTTCCGAACTCTTCCTCGTAGACCTTCTTGAAGAGTGCAGACTGGTCAAACTCCGGCGCCTTTTCCAGGTCCTTCAGCAAATCCTTCTTGGGAGCGTTGAATACTCGGATTTTGAGCATCGTTCCCGTTTCGCTATTCATGACCAGATAATGCAGGCCTCTCCATGACCCTTCCAGGCGCTGAAATTCCTCGGCGTGCATAATCTCGTTCATCTGAGCCGAGATCAATTTGTCGATTACAGCAATGCGAGCATTGATAGTAGCTTCGACATCTTTGGACATAACCAGCTGGCCTTCGAGCACCTGCTGAACGAACTCGCCTATCATGTCCTTTGC
>JBGPHY010000171.1:0-9788 GCA_041484625.1 Terriglobia bacterium
AGCAAGGGCGTACCTCTTCCTCCAGTTTGGCGGAGTTTTTTTCCGCGGACAACCTGGTGGTCCTGACTGGCGGGCAGCCCAAAATCACAGATCCGGCGCGGGGTTTCACCACTGGAGCTCGGTTGACAATGCATTTGAATGATGATAGGCTCTCGGTCGAAGGAGAACCCGAGAACCGCACGATCACGAGGCAAAACGTCGCAAGATAGGCGAAGATGCAGATCTTGAAAACCGAAAACCTGGTGAAGTCCTTCAAGGGCCGCCGGGTGGTCAACGATGTTACGCTCGGGATCCAACAAGGGGAAGTGGTGGGATTGCTCGGCCCCAACGGGGCTGGTAAGACCACGACCTTTTACATCATCGTCGGGCTAACTGCCCCCGATGCGGGTCGAGTTTTCCTGAACGGCCGGGAGATCACCCGCCTCCCGATGTTCCTGAGAGCCAGAAACGGCATCAGCTATCTCCCTCAGGAACCGTCGGTTTTCCGCAAGCTCACAGTTGAAGAAAACGTTTTGGCGATCCTGGAAACGCTGCCTTTCAGCGGGAAACAAAGAAGGGAGCGGCTGGACGAACTGATTGAGGAATTAGGTCTCAGCCATGTGCGCCGTAACCAGGGGTACATGCTGTCCGGAGGGGAAAGGCGCCGAGTGGAAATCGCCCGATCTTTGGTTATTTCCCCTTTTTTCATTTTGCTCGATGAACCCTTTGCTGGCATTGACCCGATTGCGGTCCTAGAGATTCAGCGGATTATCAATCATCTGAAAACCAAGCAAATCGGGATTCTGATTACAGACCACAACGTTCGAGAGACGCTGAAAGTTACCGATCGCGCCTACATCATTAATGAAGGGAAGATTTTCCGTGCCGGGACACCCGGGGAACTGGCGGCGGATGCTCATGTGAAAAAGCTCTACCTGGGAGAGAGTTTTCGGTTGGATTGAGGGTTGATGGCATTTCTTGAACAGAGGCTCAACGTCAAGCTCGCGCAAAAACAGATCCTAACACCGGGTCTGGTTCAGATGGTCACCGTCCTGGCGCTGAACAGGCTGGAGCTGACGGAGATGATATCCCAGGAGTTAATGGAGAATCCGGTCTTGGAAGAGGAGGCCGAGGCTGCTGCGGCAGTTGAGGAGTCTCCTGTCAAAGAGGAACGGCTCGGCGAACCGGCGGACAAAGAGATCATTGAAGTGGCCAAGTCGCCGGAAGGGCCATCGGCGGATCCTTTCGAGGAAATCGACTACGGGAGTTTTTTTGACGATTATCTGGACCCGGGCTTTCGCACCCAGCTGCCATCGGAAATCATAGAGAAGCCCTCCTTTGAGAATTTCCTGGCCAAACCTACCACCCTGTACGACCATCTGCAATGGCAGTTGAGCCTCTCCGTCCTGGAGCCTGCAGTGGTGGACGCAGCTTTCTCCATCATCGGGAACTTGAACGAGGACGGCTACCTCACAGCCACCCTGGAAGAGATTGCTTCCAGCGGTGAACACAAAATGGAGGATGTTGTCGAGGGGCTCAAAGTCGTCCAGAGCTTTGATCCCGCGGGGGTGGGCGCACGGGATCTGGGAGAATGCCTGCTAATCCAGATGGCTCATCTGGGCGAAGAGAACTCGGTAGCCGCCCAGATTGTCCGAAATCATATCAAGCAGCTGCAGAACCAGCAGTACCAGGAAATTGCCCGCGCCCTGGGCCGTCCGCTCAGTTTGATCCTCGCGCAAGTTAAGGGGATCAAGCAGCTGGATCCCCGCCCCGGCCAGCGCTACAACAAGACAGAGAACAGGCTGATTGAGCCGGATGTGTTCTTTGTCAAGGTAGATGACGGATACTCAGTGGCACTGAACGAGGACGAAATCCCGCAGCTTCGCCTCAATCCCACCTACAGGAAAATGATTGAGCAGGGCGGGTCTTCGAAAGAGGTCCGCGACTATGTCAAGGAGCGCTATTCCTCCGCCCTCCAGTTCATCAAAAACATCGAACAACGGAAGCAGACCATCCTGCGGGTTTGCGAGGCCATTGTTCGGCGCCAGGTGGAATTTATGGACAAGGGGATTGACCTCCTGCGGCCCATGATGATCAAGGACGTGGCCGAGGAGGTTGGGGTCCATCCCTCCACCGTCAGTCGCGCTGTGGCCAACAAGTATGCTCATACCCCGCAGGGAGTTTATGAACTCCGGTTTTTCTTCTCCGAAGCCGTCCAAGGACCGGCCGGGAGCGCCATGCCTTTAATCACCGCCAAACGCAAAGTCAAGAAGTTGATTGAAGAGGAAGACCATTCCAAACCTCTCACTGATGAGCAGATCACCAAAATTCTGAATGACGCGGGAATTATGGTCACACGGAGAACTGTTGCCAAGTACCGGGAAGACATGAAGATCCCCAGCACTCACCAGCGGAGAGTGAAGATCAAACAGTCTGATCTCTTGTCCCTCGATCGCCCAACTCAGTGATAATCCAGCGCACGCCGTTTCCTTTCCCGAGCGGGCTTAGGCCGCCGGGGAAGGGTCTGTTGTGCCGCTGATCCGCGTTCGCGCAGCTTTTTTTCATAGGGAGGTTTTTTATGGAAGTTGAATACACGGGCAGGGCGGTCGAGATCACGCCGGCTATCAAAGAATTCACCGAGAATCACCTCCGTAAGATTCGCAAAATCCTAGGAGAGGCTATCGAGGTTCACGTTATCCTCACTGTGGAAAAGTACCGGCATATTGCAGAGATCAATCTCAAGTCGAGATCATTCAAATTCAATGGGCTGGAAGAAACCCATGATATGTACACGTCGATCAATGCCGTCCTGGAGAAGATCGAGCGGCAAGCCCTGAAGCACAAAGGAAAGAAGATCGCCAGGAAACGAAAACCCGCAATTGCAGCGGTGACAGTTCCTCCGGGGGAGCCGCGGGAACAGGTTGCCGTGAATTCGGCCGCTCCCCGGGTGATCCGGACGAGGTCTTTTGCCCCCAAACCCATGACCGTAGAGGAGGCTGTAGAAGAGGTCGCTCATTCCAAAAGCGAGTTCTTAGTTTTCCGGAACTCGGAATCGGAGTCGGTCAGTGTAGTCTATCGTCGCAAAGATGGAAACTTTGGATTGATTGAATCGTGAGAGGAGCCCATTCCAAGCCAGTCTTCAAGCCGCCCTTCGTCATCATCACCGGACTGAGCGGCTCTGGGAAAGGCACTGTTCTCAAGGCCTTTGAAGACATCGGCTACTTCTGTGTGGACAATCTGCCGGTAGACCTGATCCCCAAATTCGCCGAAGTGTGCAGCCGGGCGGGAGCCGAGATCAAGCGGGCCGCCATCGTGGTTGACGTCCGCGAGGGGGCTGGGTTTTCGAAGTTCCCCCGACTCTATCGCAAGCTGAAAGGGAGCGGTTTGGGCGTCCGGCTGGTCTTCCTGGATGCGTCCGATGATGCGCTCATTCGCCGCTACAGCGAGACTCGCCGTCCGCATCCCCTTACCCAGGATCGCCCCATCGCTCAGGCTCTGCGGGAGGAACGGGCCCGACTTCTGCTGATTCAGCAGTTGGCGGACACGGTTATTGACACGACTAAATTCAACGTCCACGAACTGCGCCGCTATATTGCAGACACCTTCCAGGAGGAACAGACCGGCAAGCCGCTGCTGATCTCCGTGATCAGCTTCGGATTCAAATTCGGGATCCCCTTGGAGGCGGACCTGGTCTTTGATGTTCGGTTTCTGCCTAATCCTAATTTTGTGAAGACCCTGAAAGAACGCACGGGACGCGACAAGGAGGTGGCGGCTTACATCAAATCCTTCCCGCAAAGTCACGAATTCCTGAAGCGTCTCGCTGACCTGTTGCTGTTCCTGGTGCCGAATTACATCATCGAGGGGAAAAGTTACCTGACCATTGCGGTAGGATGCACCGGGGGTCGCCACCGCTCAGTGATGGTGGCCAACGAGATCCAGAAACTCATGTTAACTCAAGGCTATCAGGCGAAGATCCTGCACCGAGAACTGAAGAGCAAGGCCGTTTCAGCAGCCCGGTTTGCTTCCCTTCGATGAATTCAGGCGAAGGGGGTCCCCCGCCCCATTCCCAGGCGGCCCAAACCGCTTTCATCCACTCTGACCCACCGAATTGTCTGATGCGGAACGATCATGAATTCCAATGCAGGTCGACCTACTCGCCGGCTGCCTGCAACTGGTTGAGGAATGAGAGCATTTCCGGCGCCATCCAGTCGATGGCGCCGATCACCTTGAAAGCCACGACACCCTTCTTGTCGACGATATAGGTCTCAGGGAATTTGCTGGTCCCGTAGAGAGATGAAATACTGCGGTCGAAGTCAGCATAGACAGGCAGAGAGAAGCCGTTGTCGGCCATGAAGCGCTTCACAGGCTCCCAGGAGCGATCGACACTGAAGGCCAGAATCACCAGGCGATTAGAATCCATCGCCCGCGACAACCTCTCCATGGAAGGCATCTCCTCCTGGCACGGCGGACACCAGGTGGCCCAGAAATTAATTAGCACAACCTTTCCTCGAAAATCCGCCAGTGACGCCGTTCTCCCGGAAGGATGCGCAAACCGGAAATCAGGAGCCGGTTTTCCCTGTAGGACCGGGCCCAGAGAGGAAGCGGACTTCCAGAAGGCGCAGACGTAACAACATCCGAGAATCAACACTGGAACGCACCACCAAATCTTTGACTTCACGGGCTCCTCGCCTCATCGAAATTTGGGGGCAACCGGCAAGACTTGGAAATAATCATGCTTGGAAAGATTTGTCCGGAAGGATCGAATCAAACCCGGGTCAGCAGGTGCCCCAGCTTTTCTTTCTTGGTCTTCAGGTAGTTCTGGCTGGAACGCCGCGGCGGGACTTCAATCGAGACCAACTCCACGACCCGGACCCCGGCCTTCCTTAAGGCTCGCGCTTTGGCCGGGTTGTTCGAGAGCAGGCGGACTTGAAGGAATCCCAGGTCTCTCAGAATCTCGGCGCAGGCGGAATAATCCCGCTCGTCGTCGGCGAATCCCAGCTTACGATTGGCCTCCACCGTGTCGGCCCCCTGGTCCTGAAGTTCGTAGGCCCGAAGCTTGTTCAGTATCCCGATTCCACGTCCCTCCTCGGGATGATAGATAATGATCCCCCGCCCCTCTCGCCGGATAGCCCGCATAGCCATCTTCAACTGGTCCCCGCAGTCGCAACGCAGCGAAGAGAACACATCTCCTGTCAGGCACTGGGAATGGATGCGCACGAGAGGGGGTAGCAGCGGATCTGTCCCCGCTTTGAGCAGGATGACATAGGCCCGCCTCTGCCCTCGATCTGTGGTCTCGTACCCCAGGATCTGAAATCTCCCAAACTTAGTGGGGAGAATTGAAGTGGTGATCCGCTTGACTTTGACTGAAGGCTTCATGGACGCGAAGTTCCTTTGGAACGAGGGCCCCAGCCTGCAGTGTCGGTTGGTCAGAGGCCCAAATACCTCATGCTAACGGAAAGGTGAGAGAGTTGTCAATTTGAGGAAACGGATCAACTCGCTCCTGATGCAAGCGATTTCCAAAACTTCCCCAGTTCTCTCTGGTAATCACGGCAGACGAGTTCAGCGGGCGAAGAGTCATACCAGTGTTCCGGCAAGTGGCGGGCGTAGTGCTCATAAGCGAAGCGTTTGTCGAGGAGCAGAATGACACCCCGATCCGTCTCCGAGCGAATAATTCGGCCGGCGGATTGAACGACGCGGTTCATGCCGGGATAGAGGTAAGCATACTCAAACCCCTGGGAGAACTGGCGTTCAAAATAGTCCCGTATCAATTCCTGCTCAAACGAGACTTTAGGCAATCCGGGCCCCACGATCAGCGCGCCCACGGCCATTTCCCCCGGATAGTCCACACCTTCAGCAAAGATTCCCCCCTGAACCGCCAGAACCAGATTCTGACCGCCGGGGACGGAGAGCTTCTCCAGCAGGCCTTGGCGCGCATGGTCCGCCATCCATCTCGACTGCATCAAGACCTGCCAACCAGGGACGGACAAATGGGCGGCCACCTCTTCGAGATACTCGAAGCTGGGAAAGAAGGCAAAGTAATTTCCGGGACGAAGATCGATCACATCCTGGATGATTCTGGCAATCCTAGGGCTATTCTGAGACCTTTCCCGGAAAGCCGTCGTGACTTGGGGGATGATCAGGATCTTCCGGTTCTCCGTGGGAAAGGGAGAAGGCAGACTGAGGAGACGAGTATCGCGGTCAAATCCCAGGACATCCCGATAAAACATGAGCGGCGAGAGAGTAGCTGACATCCCGATGACGGCATAAAACCCGGCATTTCGTTCTCGCAACTGATTTGAAGCGTCCAGGCACAGTACCTGGATTCGATCCCTCTTCGGATTCAGCTCCAGGAGGTGAATAAACTCCTCCCCTTCCTGGAGCAAGGCTCTGCAGAAGTTCGAAACTTGGTAGAAGAAATCCAGCAGACCGGTCTCATCGTCCAAAGGCAGCGAGGAACCCCGCTGAAGGGCCAAATAGTTGCGCATCAATTCTTGCAGCTCCTCATGAACCTCCGCAAAAAAGGGCCGGTCCAATAACACCACTCCCTGGCCGGTCTCATGGCACTCCGGGAAGGATTCTCCTACCTGCGCGAAATGCCCGTCTAACCATGTAAGAAAGGCCAGCAGGGTGTCCCGAAAAGACTCGGGGAGCCACTCCGGACAAGTGGCGGTGGGAACACCAGGAGGGGCGCCCTGAGGCTCCTGGAACTCCGACGGGTTCCATCCCGACGAAGAAAGTCGGTACAGCAAGTTCTTCACACAATTCCTTTCCAGCGAGGAGGAATAGTACTCCCGTGCCCGGGAATAGAGATTATGAGCCTCGTCCACCACCAGGATGACCCGGCTGTAATCGCAGTCGAAGATCCCCCGCAGGTTGGTTTGCGGATCGTATACGTAGTTGTAATCGCAGACCACCAGGTCGGCTTGCGGAATCAACTCCAAGGAGAGTTCATATGGGCAGAGATCATGGTCAATGGCCTGTTGGTACAAAAGTCCTGGTTGCAGGATCGGCAGCTGACCGAGACGGTGGACCAGATGGGAGTCTTCCAGCTTGCCGTAAAAATCCCGGGCATAACGGCAACGGGCTTCGTGGCAGAACACTATGTCGTTTGCACAGCTCTTCTCCTTGGACTGGAGGAACAGGCAGGTAAACGGACGCGCCGTGGGGACTCCGGCCTGGTCAACATCGGCCTGTCCGACCCAGAGGCGGAGGGTATCAGCCACAATTCTCTGCTGGGTGTTCTTCGAGGTGACGAAAAAGACACAAAGCCCGTTCTGCAAGGCAAACTTCAGGGTGGCGTAAAGCGCCGCCACAGTCTTGCCCACACCGCTCGGAGCAGAAACCAAGAGTTGCCGCTGTCCGGCCAGGGCGGATTCAATGGCCGAAACCATCGAGTCCTGGTGCTTTCGCAAGGACGGAAAGGGAAAAGGCAGTTGAACCGACTCGCACTGCTTCCGGTGTTGCTCGGCCAAGCGTGCCTCAAATCGATCAATGAGCCGTTCCAGAGCGCTCATGATCAATAGTTCTGTCTCCTCCTTCTCTGCCGGGATCTCCAACGTAGCTCGGTTAGAGCGGTCGAGCCCGATCACTGTTAGTCGGCCAGTGACTCGATCTGTACCCTGAACTTGTCCCCACAAGTAGAGGTAGACCCTGAGCTGGACTACTGGGCTGGACGGCACCGTTTCCATGGATATTTCTTGTCGAAGATTTGGAATCGACTTGATCTCCTCCAGGATCCACGTGTCATTCTCGAAGTAAACCCCGTCCATCCTGCCTTGGATTGTTACCTCGTACGCTCGAACACGGATCTGAAAGCGGATGGCCTGTTCCTGCCGATAAGCCGGGTTTTGCCGCCGGGCCTGGGACTGATGTTCCTGGTGGATTTCCCGCCCCAAATCTCGCCGAGCTTCCGCCAGCGGGAGAAGGTTCAGGCTGCCCCCTCCGACAATCTCGGTGCAGACGTCTTTCACGCTTAAGCTAAGAGTCCTGGTGACGGGATCAATTTGGAGGCTCATGTGCATTGACCTGGTTCCCTAGTTTCTGATAAAAGGAAGGGCCAAGGGAAGGAGAAACCGCGTTATGGCCTATACATACGAGGAACTCAAGAAGAAGACCGTTGCTGAACTCCGGGAGATTGCAGCAGGCATTCAGCACGATGCCGTTCAGGGGCACACTCAGATGCACAAGACGGAATTACTGCCTGCCTTGTGCACGGCCCTCAACCTGGACATGCATGAGCACCATCAGGCAAAGGGGATCGACAAGAGTGTCGTGAAGGTGCAGATCCGGGAGCTGAAGAAGAAGCGCGATGAAGCCCTGGCCGCTCACAATCATGAACAGACGAAACAAGTCCGGCGCGATATTCATCGGCTGAAGCGGCAAATCCGCCGGGCCGTGGTTTAGGGCGGGACCCCGAGAAGAACCAGGCAGGACGGAAATGTCTGTTTGCCTTCCACACACCGGTTGGCGGGCCGGATGACCACCTGACTCAGAAGAGCGACACGGCCTTGGCCGCCAGGACCAGGCCAATCACGCCCAGGACGAGGCTGCCGTGCCAAAGGTACTTGCGCCTGGTCAAAACAGCAATGGCCCCGATGGCCGTGGCCACCTGGAAGATGGTCACGGCAAATGCAAAGTATTCATGGATGTGCAGGGCATGATGGCTCTCTTCGCCGGCTTTTTCCGCGGTTTCCCGGATTCTCTCCTGCTCGACTTTGTAGCGCTCTCGCTCTTCAGCATTTTGACTCAGCATGCTCTTGATCCCTTTGGACTGGAAAAAGTTCCATTGGTCGGATGCTTCCACTTTGAACAGGATGGATCGGTCCGACTCATGGGTCGAGAGAAGGTTACTCACCGCCGCCAACACCGCTAGCAACGCGGTGGTCAATGCCACCTTTTCCGCCCAGGAGATGCTGTGGGCCTTCTCGTAAATCATTTCATGCAGATGCTCGGTATTGACTTCTTGCTCTTCCATAGCCCTCCCAGTACCCCTATCGATTACTTGCCCCGATCACTCCAAACGCTCGAACCGGGAAAGTTCCGAATTGTCTGACTTTGACGGGCACAGCAAAAAAAAGGAAGCCGGAGTCAGGCAACTCTTGCAGGTTGCATAAGTGTTCTACGATCGGGATTTCAGCGTCTAGCAGGATTGAATGAACCGGTCGAGTCCAGTCCCCAATGTCGTCGATGTTCAGAGAATCGATCCCGACAAGTCTCACCTCCGAATCCACCAGGAATTGAGCAGCTTCTCGGGTCAGGAACGGATGATCCTCGAAGTACCGCTCACCGCCCCAATGAACGTCCCAGCCCGTGTGGAAAAGCACCGCTTTTCCTTTGAGCTCAAATTCAGCGAACATTGCCGCATCAATGGCCCGTTGCTGACTGGAGATGAGACGAATCACCTGGCCCTCCAGATTAGCCAGGCAAGGCAGCGGTAATTCAGACAAGTCCTTCCCATCCGAAAAGCGATGGAAGGGGGAATCCAAATAGGTTCCGGTGTTGGCAACCATTTCGATTTTCCCGATATGGAATTCGGTGCCTTGTGCGTAGATGGTGCGAGAGGCTTCACGGCTAAGGAAATCACAAATCAGTGGAGCCGGCAGTCCTTTATAAGTGATCATGCCATGTTCCACCACATGGCTGACGTCGACCAACCTATGAACTATCTGGTCAGGTCCACTCATCTCTTTTCTACGCTCCGTCGGGTGTAGATGCCCCAGCCCCGCAATCCGGACCTGGGCTACCTTCACATATTACAGTGGGCGTGCCAAGTCTTAATCCAGCCGCTTGCGAAAACGGAACGAACTTAA